>NZ_JAMXSG010000129.1:0-15657 GCF_024124365.1 Pseudonocardia sp. McavD-2-B | reverse complement strand
GGCCCGCCCCGCCCAGCAGGTGCGCCGCCGTCGCGGCGGTGCCGATCCGGCCCCACCCGCCCCAGCCCGCGCCGGCGAGCCGTTCGCGCTCGGCCGGGTCGCCGACCGCGTCCAGTGCGCCGTTGAGGCCGGTGACGCCCATCAGCGAGCCGCCGAACCAGGCGGCCAGGCCGACGTCGTGCAGGGTGCGGGCCACGGGAGGGGTGAGTGCCATGAGAACTCCGGAACGGGGGCGGCGGGGCCGCGGGCGCGGCGGTCCGTCGACGCTACCGAGCGCTCCGCGGCGACGGCCCGTAGGTCAGACGGCGCAGCAGCGTCTCGGCGGGCCCCCGCACGCCGGCCCGGTCGAGCCGGTACGCGACGACGACGGTCAGCAGCCACACCCCGACCGCGACCAGCGACGCCGACCAGCCCGACAGGTGCGCGCCCAGCCCGAGGCCCCAGGCGGTGAGCAGCGGCACGAACAGCAGCGACTGCGCCAGGTAGCCGCTCAGCGAACGACGGCCGAGCGCGACCAGGGCCCGGACCGGCAGCGGTGCCGTCGGACGGGTTCCGAGCCGGTGCGCGACGAGGCCGAACACCGCCGCGTAGCCGAGCGCGGCGAAGATCCCGGTGGCGATGTGCAGGCCGGCGAACGCACCCGGGTCCGGCAGCGCGATGACGCCGACGTGCACGAGGGCCTGGGCCAGCCCGGCCGACAGGCCGACGACGATGCCGACGGCGGCGGTGCGGCGCAGCAGGGGCAGGTGCGCGCCCGGTTCCTCCAGCACGCGGTGCCGCGCGGCGAGCAGCCCGAGCAGCACCGCGGCGGGCATCACCAGCGTCACGAACGCCCCGGGGATCGCCGACACCCACAGCGCGAGCCGCAGCGGCAGCGTCGCGAACCAGTCCGGGGTGGCGAGGGCGAGCTGCTGCGCGGCGGACGTCGGCGTCGCGCCACCCGTGAACTGCGCCAGCACGCCCGTCGCCGCGGGGACGGCCACGGCGAGACCGACCAGGACCCCGGCCCCGATCCGCAGGGTGCGGTCGCTGCGGTGCAGGAACAGCGGCACCAGCACCAGGCCCAGGACCCCGTAGGTGCCCAGGATGTCGCCCTGCCACAGCAGGGCCGCGTGCAGCAGGCCGAGGACGAGCAGCCACCGGTGCCGGGTGCGCAGCAGCCGCCGCGCCTGCGCGTCGGTGCCGCCGCCGGCGATCCGGCGGGCGTACAGCTGCCCGATGCCGTAGGCGAACAGGAACCCGAACAACGTCCAGGCGCGGCCGTCGACGGCGGTGATGGTCACGACCTGGGCGATCCGGTCGGCGGGCCCGCCGTCCGCGGCGTGGAGCAGCGTGGCCCCCAGCTGCGAGGTGTAGGCGAACCAGGGCGCATGGGCCAGTGCGATCAGCAGCAGCATCGCGCCCCGGGCGAGGTCGGGGGCGAGCGCACGGTCGCTCACCGGGGTCGGGGCGACGGTCGCGGCGGGCGGCGCGGTGGACATGGGATCTCCTCACGAGCGGTGGGAGACCCATCGGAAACGATGCCGTCGCGGCCGGGTCAAGCGGCGGCCGCCGTATCCTCGCCGGCATGTACTTCACCGACCGCGGCATCGAGGAGCTCGTCGACCGGCGCGGCGACGAGCAGGTCAGCGTCGAGTGGCTGGCCGACCGGCTCCGCGCCTTCGTCGACGCGAACCCGCAGTTCGAGACCGCCGTCGAGCGGCTGTCGAGCTTCCTCGCCCGGGACGACGCCGACGACGAGTAGCCGCGTGACCACAACGACCACAGGGCACGCAGCGACCACTACGCGGGCTGTGTCCGCAAGCGGGACCGGGGCCGGGGCCCGGACCTAGCGTCGCTCCTCGACACGTCCGTCGAGGAGGAGCACCGATGCTCATCGTTCTCGGGTCCGCGATGATCGCGGTCTTCATGTACCTGATCCTGGCGAAGCGGCTCGCGCCGACGCTGGCGCTGGTACTCGTCCCGCTGACCTTCGCCCTGGTGGCGACCGGCACCGGCCTGTCCGAACCGGGTGAGGACGGCGTCGTCGACTCGATCTCGTCGGCGTTCTCCGACTTCGCGCCGACGGCCGTACTGCTGTTCTTCGCGATCATCTTCTTCGGCACGATGATCGACGTCGGGCTGTTCGACCCGCTGATCCGCTCCGTGCTGCGCACGGTGGGCAACGACCCGGTGCGCCTGGTCGTGCTGACCGCGGTGCTCGCCGGTGTCGTCTCCCTCGACGGCGACGGCTCGACCACCTTCATCATCACGGTGTCCGCGCTGCTGCCGATCTACCTGCGGCTCGGACTGAGCCCGGTGGTGCTGACCGTCGTCGCCAACCTCGCGAACGGCGTGCTCAACATCCTGCCCTGGGGCGGCCCCACGATCCGCGCCGCGACGGTGCTGAACGTGTCGCCCTCGGAGCTGTTCAACCCGATGGTCCCGGGCATGGTGGCCGGCATCGCCACCGTGCTGCTGCTGGCCTGGCAGCTGGGCCGTTCCGAGCGCAAGCGGCTGCTCGCCTCGGGCCGCACGCTGTCGGTCGTCGCCGACGAGATGGTGGCGGTGCGCGAGCCCGCCCTGATCGGCGGGGGCGCCGGCACCGACGGCCCGGCCACCGGTTCGGGCGGGGGCCCCGCCGACGGAGCCGACGCCGGGGGCGCGCTGGAGGGCACGCTGGACCCGAACCGTCCGACGCTGCGGCCGACGCTGATCTGGTTCAACCTCGGGCTCACCGTCGCGCTGCTGGTGCTGCTGGGCATGGACGTCCTGCCGCTGTCGCTGGTGTTCGTCGCGGCCGCCGCGATCGCCCTGGTCGTGAACTTCCCGAAGCCCGAGGACCAGCTCCGGGCGGTGACCTCGCACGCCACCTCGATCGTCGGCGTCGTGTCCATGGTGTTCGCCGCCGCGGTCCTGGTCGGGGTGCTGTCGGGCACCGGCATGGTGACGGCGATGGCGAACGGGATCGTCTCGGCCGTACCGCCGTCGGTCGGCTCCTGGTTCGCGGTGATCACCGGTGTGCTGAGCATGCCGCTGACGTTCTTCCTCACCAACGACGCGTTCTACTTCGGCATCCTGCCGATCCTGACCGAGGCCGCGGGCCACTACGGCATCGCCCCGGTGGAGATGGCCCGCGCCTCGATCATCGGCCAGCCGGTGCACATGACCAGCCCGCTGGTCCCGGCGCTGCTGCTGCTCGTCTCGCTCGCGAAGGTCGACCTGGCCGACCACCACCGCAGGGTGATCTGGCGGGCCGCGCTCTGCTCGCTGGTGATGCTCGGGGTCGCGCTGCTGCTGGGCGTCGTCCCGCTGGGCTGACCGCCCTCCCACGATCCGGTGCCGCACAGGCGGTACGCCGGGGAGGAGCGGACGGCGACCACCGGCCCCGGACCCCCGGCACGACCGTCGAGATGCAGCTCGGGGCGGCCCGCCACCCGCGGGGCAGGCCCCGGACTGCATCTCGGCGCGTCCGGCCCGTGCGGCCGGGCCTGGCCGGGCGGGTGCGGCGTGCGGGACGGGGTCAGTCGTCGTCGCGGCGCAGGCGGAACAGCCGCCGGTCGCCCGAGGAGCGCAGCTCGCGCAGGGCCTCGTCGGCGGCCTCCTCCAGCGCGGCGTGCTCGTCGGGGTCGGCCCGCAGGTCGGGGCGCGGCCGGGGCCGCCCCGGCTCCTCGGCCGACCACATCAGCTGCAACGCCGCCTCCCAGCGCAGCTCGAACATGCCGCGGGCCAGC
Source organism: Pseudonocardia sp. McavD-2-B (assembly GCF_024124365.1). NCBI lineage: Bacteria > Bacillati > Actinomycetota > Actinomycetes > Pseudonocardiales > Pseudonocardiaceae > Pseudonocardia > Pseudonocardia sp. McavD-2-B. Next base: position 11,944 of record NZ_JAMXSG010000129.1, on the reverse strand, counting down.
GTGAGCCGATCCGCGGCGTCGCGCAGCTCCCGCTCGGTGCCGCGCAGCTCGCGGCGCAGCTCCTCGGCCCGCCGGGCGTCGCGTTCCCGCAGGTCGACGACGGCGCCGGCCAGCTCGGCCACGACCGCGCGGTAGCGCTCCACGGCACTCACACCACACCTCCGGCGACGGTGTCCGGGCCGCCGCCGCCCGCGTCGGTCAGGATGACCAGCTGCGGGCGGCCGTGCCGGGAGCGGTCGAGGAACAGCGCGCGCCCCGGCGTCGGCGTCCAGTCCAGCGGCTGTCCGCCCAGCAGCGGCACCAGGTCGGTGCCCTGCACGCCGGTCGCCACCCAGGCGCCCAGGTCGTCGATCGCCGCACCCGGCGGGGCCAGCAGCGTCTTCAGCCGCTGCGCGCCCTGCCACCAGCCCAGCACGTGCACCCCGACCCCGGGCCCGTGGCGCAGCAGCGCCCGCAGGTCCTCGGTGCCGGTGCGGTCCAGCATCGACTCCGCCGCGTCGGCGCCGAACACCACGACCAGCAGCGACGCGTGTCCCCCACCGCCGCCCGACGCGGCCCGGGCGCGGACCGTCGCCGCCAGCTCGGCGACGCGGGCGGCGAACCCGTCGGCGGACACCTTCTCCACCGTGCCGGGCAGGTCCGGGGCGAGCGCGCCTGCGGCCGCCGCCGCGTCCGGGGCCAGCGGCACGAGCAGGATCTGCGCGCCGGCCGGGTCGGGCAGCGACGCCGCCACCGCGCGGACGGCCGAGCACAGCAGCGGGACCGCGACACGGGCGTCGGGCCCGATCACCCCGAGGTTGCGGCCGGGGCCGTCGGACAGCTCGGCTGCCGCGGGGCTGCCGTGCACGTCGACGAACTGCCCGACCAGCGCGCGGGGCACGCCGTCGGCGGGCAGCCGGGCGGCCAGTGCGTCGTGGGAGGGGGCGCGGGCGCCGTCGAAGACGACCGGCTCCGGGGTGTCGGGGAAGTCGGTGAACGCGGTGACCTGGACGTCGCGGACCACCGGGCCGCCCGCCTCGGGCAGCCGGACGACGTGGTTGCCGTGCGCGACGCCCGAGTCGTGGTTGACGATCGCGTGCCAGCGCGGGAGCGCCAGCGCGGCCTCGTTGTCCTGGGCGAGGATCCGCCGCGCGCGGGGCAGCGCGATCCGCAGCACGAACTGCTCGAAGATCGCCGAGCGGCCCCACAGCGCGTCGATGCCGGAGACGTCCTGGCTGGCCAGGACCAGGTGCACGCCCTGCGAGCGGCCGCGCCGGGCGACGTCCTCCAGCAGCGCGGTCGCCTCGGCGCTGACGGCGTCGCGACCGGTGAACAGGAACTGGAACTCGTCGATGACCGCGACGATCCGCGGCAGCCGCAGGTCGGGACGCTCCACCCGGAGCTCGGCCAGCTTGGTCGCGCCGTGCCGGCGGGCGGCCTCGGCGCGGCTGCGCATGACCTCGGACAGGTGGCGCAGCAGTGCCAGCCCGAACTCCCGGTCGGTGTTGATGTTGACGCCGATCAGCCGGGCCTGCGGGAGCCGGTCGGCGCGGTGGCCCTCCGGGTCCGGGGCGAACGGGGTGAACGACACCCCCTCCTTGAAGTCGAGCAGGTACAGCTCGACCTCGTCCGGGCCGTAGTGCGCGGCGAGACCGGCGATCCAGGCCAGCAGCAGGTTCGTCTTGCCCGACCCGCTGGGCCCGCCGACGAGCGCGTGCGGGGAGTGGTCGTCGAGGCTCAGCTCGGCGGGGATGCCGTCCTCGTGCCCGACGACGACCTTCAGCCCGTCGTGCGAGCGGCCCTCGCCGCGCCGGCGGGGCAGCATGTCCTTGAACGCGCCCAGCCGTCCGCGCCACTGCTCGTGCCCGGCGGCGATCGCCTCGCACACCGCGGTGACGTCGTCGGCCGGGACCGGCGGGTCCGGTTCGACGAGCACGTGCGGCCCGGTCACCGAGGTCCGCACCGGGACCGGCAGCCGGTCGTCGGCCGGGTCGAGGCCCGGCGGGTCCCCGAAGTCGACCGTCTCCACCGGACGCGGCAGGGCCGCCGGGACGTCGAGCAGCACCAGCTGCACCCCCGCCGCGACGCCACCACGCGCGACCCGCTGCAGCTGGCGCAGCTCGGCCTCGGGCAGCTCGCGGCCGTTGCCGACCAGCACCGCCACCAGCCACGCCTCGGGCCGCTCCCCGGTGCGGTCGGCGAGCTCGCGCAGCGAGGTCGCGCCGTCGGCGAGCACCCGGGTCTGCACCCGGCGGATCCGGTCGGACAGCTGCTCCAGCAGCCGTCCCAGCCGGGTCGGGTCGTGCACGGTCAGCAGCCCGGTGCGGGTCAGCGGGTACAGCCCGGGCAGGGCGCCTGCGAGCTGGCCGACGTCCCAGACGTGCACGTTCACCGCGCCGGGCCGGAAGTGCCGCACGGTGCGCAGGACCAGCTGCTCGACCATCGCCTCGGCCCGGTCGCGGGAGCGCGGCGTCGACACCACCTGCAGGTGCGCGCCGTCGAGCAGCGGGACCGCGACCCGGAACGGGGCACCGCCCTCCACCGAGCCGGTGCCCAGCACCCACATCTCCGGGACCGGGCCGGTCGGCTCGACGGTGCCCGCGACCGGCCTCCAGTCGGCCGGGTCGTCCCCGGCCGCGCCGGGGGTGGCGTCGGCGACGATCTCCGACAGCGTCTGCGGCGAGTCGCCCTGCCAGCGGTCGAACACGTGCGCCCGGTCCTCGGCGACCCGGGCGAGGACGCCCGCGAGCCGGGGGTTGCCGAGCACCCGGGCCAGCCCCGGATCGCGGCGCGCGGCGTCGTGCCCGGTCTCGCGCAGCCACAGCTCCGCCATGACCTCGGCGTGCCGGGCCGCGGCCCGGTCGCGACGGCCCTCCGCAGCGCCCAGGGCCCGCGACGCCGCCCGGTGGAACCCGTCGAAGGCGGACCGGATCCGCTCGCGACGGTTCGGACGACGTGCCATCAGGGGCGGGCGGGCGCGGTCAGAGCCGCGAGGCGACGTCGTCGGCGGACTGCATGGCGATGTGCAGGGCCTGCTCGACCTCGTCGATCTTCTCCGACGCGGCGGCGAAGCGGGCGCGGGCGTCGTCGGCGTCGTTCTGGGCGGTGCCGTAGATGTTCTGCGAGAACGCGGCGCCGGCCTCCTCGATGGCCTGGCGGGCGTGCCGCAGCGCGCCGAGGCTCTCGGTGGCCTGCTGGTTGGCCCGCCCGATCCCGGCCCGGATCTCGTCGATGTTCGCCATGCCCACCCTCCGTGCGTGCGCGTGCGGCGACCGTGACCCGGCCGACGCCGCGGCCAATCTATCGGCCGGTCCCGGTACCCGTTCATGGTGCGCCGGGCGTGCACCGCCTGCAACGGCGGGTGCGCCGTGCGTCGTAGCCCGTCGCCGCGATCGGGGGGTCCGATACGTCCGTTCGTGACCCTTCCGCGCTGGAATGCGCCGCCCCGCTCGCCTAGCGTGCTCGGCGAACCCGCGCGATCCCTCCCACGACGCCGTGATCGGAGACTGTGACGATGGCCTCCCCCGGTCCGCAGACGGACTTCCTCCAACCCCCCACCGGCGCGCGGAAGATCCGCTCGATCGGGCCGGGCCTGCTCGCCGCGGCGACCGGCGTCGGCGCGGGCGACCTCGTCGCGACGATGGTGGCGGGGGCGTCGTTCGGGACGGTGCTGCTGTGGGCCGCCGTCGTCGGGACCCTGGTCAAGCTCGCGCTCGGCGAGGCCGTCGGACGCTGGCACCTCGGTTCCGGCGCGACCATGCTCGACGGCTGGCGTCGGCTGGGCTACTGGGCGACCGGCTTCTTCGGCGTCTACATCGTGGTATGGGGCTTCGTCTACGGCGCCACCGCGATGTCGGCGGTCGGACTGCCGCTGAACGCGCTGTTCGGCGGGCTGCCGGTCGGCGGGTGGGCGGCGATCGCGGGCGTCGTCGGGCTGGTGCTGGTGTGGGTGCAGCGGTACCACGCATTCGAGAAGTTCATGACGGTGCTCGTGCTGATCAAGTTCGCGACGGTCGTGTTCGTCGCGATCCTCGTCGGCCCTGACCTGCCCGCGCTGGCGAACGGCCTCGTCCCCCGGCTGCCCGAGGGGTCCACGGTCTACGTGCTCGGCCTCATCGGCGGCGTCGGCGGGACGATCACCATGGCCGCCTACGGCTACTGGCTGTTCGCGAAGGGCTGGAAGGGCCCGAAGTGGCTGTCGATGATGCGGCTGGACAACGCGACCGGCTACATCATGACCGGCATCTTCGTGGTCTCGATGCTCGTCGTCGGGTCCACGATCCTGTTCGGGGAGAACCTCACCGAGTCCGACAGCGGGCTGCTCACCCTCGCCGACCGGCTCGGCGCCCTCTACGGCGAGCCGGTGCGGATCCTGTTCCTGGTCGGCTTCCTGTCGGTCACCTTCACCTCCCTGCTGGGCGTGTGGAACGGCGTGTCGCTGCTGTTCACCGACTGGGTGCGGGCGATCCGGCTGCCGCACGGGAAGAAGGCCGCGATCGGCCCGGACGTCGAGAACGCCGTCGTCGCCGGGGAGGAGCGCACCGCCGCCGGGGGCGCCGGGAGTACGGCCGTCGGGGGCACGGCCGCTGCCGGGGACGAGCGCGGCGACGGGCCCGGGCGGCCGGGCGCCTACGAGGCGGCACGCGCCGAGCGTTCGCTGCCCTTCCGCGGGTACCTGCTGTGGCTGACGTTCCCGCCGATGGCCCTGCTGCTGATCGGGCGGCCGTTCGCGCTGACCCTGGTCTACGGGGTGCTGGGCTCGTTCTTCATGCCGTTCCTCGCGGTGACGCTGCTCCTGCTGCTGAACACCTCGATGGTGGCCCGCGAGGCGCGATCGCGCTGGCTGTCCAACGCGGTCCTGGGGATCTCGTCGGTGCTGTTCGCGGTCCTGCTGGTCACCGACGTGTACTCGCGCCTGACCTGACCCGCCGCGGCGTCCGCAGCTTCCTTCCCCCTCGCACGAACGGGCCCCTCGTACGACAGGTTCGTACGAGGGGCCCGTTCGTGCGCCCGGGGGTCAGGTCACGTCGAGCGGGTCGCCGACGCGCAGGGTGCCGGTGCGCTCGACGCGGGCGTACAGGCCCGCGCAGGGCAGCACCCCGAAGCCGTCGACCTCGACGCGGTTGCGGTCGGCCGGACCGCGCAGGGCGTGCGGTGCGCGGGGCAGGGCGCCGTGCTCCAGCGTCGGCACGGAGCAGCGCGGGGTCGGCAGGGTCGGGACCAGTACGACGTCGCCGAGGGTGAGCCGGCGCCCGAGCCAGCCGTTCTCCACGAACGGCTCGGTACCCGGCGGCGTCGCGACGACGACATTGGGCCGGTAGCGCAGCGCCTCGACGCCGAGCGCGTCCAGCGTCGCGGTGGTGATCAGATGCACCGGCGAGTGGTCGACGAACCGGCCACCGGGAGCGCCCTGGGCGATCTCCAGGGTCGGCGCGTCGACGTCCGCGTCCAGGCCGTGGGCCAGCACGTCCTCGGGGTCCGGCCGCTCGACGACGGCGCCGTCGGCCCGTTGCTGAGCGACGACCACGGGCCGGCCGAGCAGCTCGGCGAGCGGCCCGGCGGCCTGCCCGGCGTCGACGGTGCGGCCGTCGGGCAGCGTGACCCGCACGTCGTCGCCGACGCCCGCGGAGGCGCACGTCAACAGGCGTCGCCAGTGCCGGGGCTGCTTGGCCGTCGCGACCCGGCCGGTGTCCGGGTCGGTCAGGGCGAGCGCCCGGTCGCCGACGACGCCGTGCGTGTCGAGCTCGAGGGCGGCGAGGTCCTCCCCCAGCATCGACTTCACGGGGTAGCGGTGCAGGGACAGGACCTCGCCGGCCATCAGAGCAGGCCCTGTGCGGTCAGCCAGTTCTTCGCCACGGTGTCGACCGACGGCTTGTCCGGCGCGGCGGCCGCCTCGTTCAGGCCGAGCAGCTCCTGCGTGGTCAGCTTCGCCGAGACCGCGTTCAGGATCTCGGTGACCTGCGGGGTCGCCTTCTCCTTGTTGATCAGCGGTACGACGTTCTGCGCGGCGAAGTTGTTCTGCGGGTCGGTGAGGACCACGAAGTCGTTCTCCGGGATCGCCGCGTCGGTGGTGAACAGGTCCGCGGCCTGCACGTCGCCGTTCTTCAGCGCTGCGACGGTCAGCGGGCCGCCGGCGTCGAGCGAGCGGTAGGACTTGAACGAGCAGTTGTAGGTCTTCTGGATGCCGGGGATGCCGTCGGGACGGGTCTGGAACTCCGGCGGGCCGCCGAACACGAGCTCACCGCAGCGCGACGCGATGTCGGCGATCGAGGTCGCGTTCAGCCGCTGCGCGGTCTCCCTCGTGACGACGACGGCGTCCTTGTCCTCGGCCTCGGCCCGGTTCAGCACGGTCAGCGTCGGGGCCGCGGTGTTCAGCGTGGACTGCAGTGCGGTGTAGACCTCGTCCGGCTCGGTCTGCGCGGCGTTCTTGTCCAGGTACTGCAGCAACGTGCCGCTGTAGTCCGGGATCAGGTCGATCGAGCCGTCCTTGAGCGCCGGCACGTAGGCCTCGCGGGACCCGATCGGCGGCCGGGTCTCGACCGTGACGCCCTTGGCCTGCAGCGCCTGGGCGAACACCGAGGACAGGATCTGGCTCTCGGTGAAGTTCGCGGCGCCGACGACGACGGTGTTCTGGTCGTCGCTGCCGGACTGGCCGCCCCCGGCGAGGGGGTCGGAGCCCCCGCCGCAGGCGGTCAGCGCGAACGCGGCGGTCACCGTCGCGGCGACGGCGGTCAGCAGACGGGTGCGTCTCATGGTGGGTGTCCTCTCGGGGACGTGCGGGGTGGGTCAGGCCGCTTCGCGGACGGGTCCGGGACGGGTGGGCACCGCGCGCAGCCGGCGCGGCGCGGTCCGGCCGGTGGCCTGCAGGCCGGGCGAGACGATCAGCTTCTGCAACCCGCCCAGGAGCAGGTCGGCGACGATCGCGAGCAGCGCGACCAGGATCGAGCCACCGATCATCATGCCGAAGTCGCGCTGGCCGAGGCCGTCGATGATGAACCGGCCGAGTCCGCCGAGCGAGACGTAGGCGGCGATGGTCGCGGTCGCGATGACCTGCAGGGTCGCGCTGCGCAGCCCGCCGATGATCAGCGGCAGCGCGTTGGGGAGCTCGACCTTCCACAGCACCTCGGGCCCGCGCATGCCCATCCCGGTGGCGGCGTCGACGACGGCCGGGTCGACGTTGCGGATGCCGGCGTAGGTGCCGGCGAGCACCGCGGGCACCGCCAGCACGATGAGGGTGATGATCGGGCCGACCAGCGACAGCCCGACCAGTGTGGTGATCAGCACCAGCAGGCCCAGGGTGGGCAGGGCGCGCAGCCCGTTCGCCAGGCCGACGACGAGGAAGCCGCCGCGGCCGGTGTGCCCGATCCAGGCGCCCAGGGGCACCGCGATCAGCACCGCGACCAGCAGGGTCAGGGCGGTATAGCCGAGGTGCTCGGCGAGCCGGGCGAGGATGCCGGTCGATCCCTCCCAGTTCCCGCCGTCGAACAGCCAGCCGAAGTAGGTCATGCCCCCGCCTTCCCGGTACGGGCCCGCTGCCAGGGGGTGAGCAGCCTGCCGCCGAGCAGCAGGGCCGAGTCGACGACGAGCGCGAGCAGCAGCACCAGCACGATGCCGGAGACGATCTGGGCGTCGTTGCTGCGGTTGAATCCCTCGGTGAACAGCAGACCGAGCCCGCCGAAGCCGATCACCGCACCCACCGTGACCAGGCTGATCGTGGACACCGCGGCGACGCGCAGGCCGGCCACGATCACCGGCACGGCGAGCGGCAGCTCCACGCCGACGAAGCGCCGGACCGGGGTGTAGCCCATCGCGTTCGCCGCGTCGACGACGTGGCCCGGCACCGCGGACAGCGCGTCGGACACGGTCCGCACGAGCAACGCGACGGTGTAGACCGTCAGCGCGACGATCACGTTGACCGGATCGAGGATCTGGGTGCCGAGCAGCGGCGGCATGAACACGAACAGCGCCAGCGACGGGACCGTGTAGAGCAGCCCGGCGGCGTTGGTCATGATCGTGCGCAGCGTCGCGTTGCGGTTGGCGACCCAGCCCAGCGGGATCGCGAACACCAGCCCGAGCAGCACCGGGATCAGGGCGTACACGACGTGCTCGGCGAGCGCGTCGAGCACGGAGTCGAGGTTGTCGAACACCCAGGTCACGGCGGCCTCAGGCGGCGTTGTGCGAGTCGCGGGCCGCGGGCAGCGCCTCGAGCACCGAGTCGGCGGTGACCGAGCCGGCGACCCGGCCGTCGGCGTCGACGGCGACGCCCTGACCGGACGGTGAGGACAGTGCCGCGTCCAGCGCGCCGCGCAGCGAGCCCGACTCGACGGCGTAGAGCGAACCGCCCGGGACGATGACCTCCTCGGTCACCCGGCCCTCACCGGCCTCGACCCAGCCCAGCGGCCGGGCGGAGCCGTCGACGACGACCGACCAGCCGTCGTCGGGGAGGGGGTCGCCGACCGAGAGCACCGGCAGCGACCCGATCGGGATGGTGTCCGAGGACAGGAAGCCCAGGCCCCGGTAGCCGCGGTCGCGGCCGACGAAGTTGTCGACGAAACCGTCGACCGGGCGGGACAGCAGCACGCCCGGCTCGTCGTACTGGGCGAGCCTGCCGCCGACCCGGAACACCGCGACCTTGTCGCCGAGCTTGATGGCCTCGTCGATGTCGTGGGTGACGAACACGATGGTCTTGCCGAGCTCGGACTGCAGCCGCAGCAGCTCCTCCTGCAGGCTCTCCCGGACGATCGGGTCCACCGCGGAGAACGGCTCGTCCATCAGCAGCACGGGCGGGTCGGCGGCGAGCGCGCGGGCCACGCCGACGCGCTGCTGCTGGCCGCCGGACAGCTGCGCCGGGTAGCGCCCGGCCATCGAGGTGTCGAGGCCGACGATCTCCATCAGCTCCATCGCCCGGTCCCGCGCGGCCTTCTTGCTGCTCCCGACGAGCATCGGCACGGTCGCGATGTTGTCGACGATCGTGCGGTGCGGGAACAGCCCGGCCTGCTGGATGACGTAGCCGATGCCCCGGCGCAGCTCGGCCGGATCGGCGGACAGCACGTCGCGCCCGTCGACGCGCAGCTCGCCGCCGGTCGGCTCGATCATCCTGTTGATCATGCGGAGGGAGGTCGTCTTGCCGCAGCCGGACGGGCCCACGAAGACCGTGATCCGCCCCTGCTCCGCGACGAGGTCGAGCTCGTCGACCGCGACCGTCCCGTCCGGGAAGCGCTTCGTGACGCCCCGGAACTCGATCATCGGCGGTTCCCCCTGCCGTCGCGCGGGACCCCTGCTCCCCGCTTGGTCGCAGCACACTAACCCGGTCGTGCGCGACGGGCGAGCGGTCGACCGCAGGTCACCGGCACCCCGTCGCGCTTGACCTGCAGTCCGGTTCAGCACCGACGCTGCGCACATGACCCTGACCACTGTTCTGGGCCCGCCCGGTGTCTCCACCGGACCCGCTCCCGCCGACGCCGCGGCCCTGGAGGACGCCGGTGCCGCACCCTGTGGCTCGCCGGTGGCGCGATCGACCGGCCCGACCGGCTGACCGCGCTGCTCGACGGCACGCGGGTCGCCGTCGTCGTCGCGGGGATCGTGCCGACCGGCTTGTATCCGGCGTCGGCCGTCGCCGCACCCGGGCTGCCCGCGTCGGAGCGGCTGCCGGCGCCGAGCACCGGGCCGCGGGCGCCGACCACGTGGTGCTCAGCCCGGTCGGGGACCCGACGGCCGGCGCGACGTTGCTGCACGCCCTGCGGTAGGAGCTCTGCCGTGCGGACGGTGCGGCGCGGCGCAACAGTGGGGCCATGCCGAAGGAGCCCACGCGTCTGCCGAAGCCCGAGCTGGACCTCGACCCGGACCACCCGCACGTCGCGGACTGGTTCCACTACGCCGACCTGCTCACCGACGCCGAGCGCGCCGACCTGCGCCGGGTGCGGGAGTTCCTGCGCGCCGAGGTCGCCCCCGTCGTGCTGGAGGCCTGGGACCGGGCCGAGTTCCCGATGCAGCTCGTGAAGGGCTTCGCGGGCCTCGATCTCGCGGGGGCCGGCTACGCCGACCCGCCGGCGTCGCGGCTGTTCCTGGGGTTCCTGCACGCGGAGATCTCCCGGGTGGACCCGTCGGTCAACAGCTTCTACGGCGTCCACACGGGTCTCGCGATGGGCTCGATCCACGCCGGCGGCACGCCCGAGCAGCGCGAGCGCTGGCTGCCCGCGATGTCCCGGATGGACTCGATCGGTGCGTTCGGGCTGACCGAGCCGCACGGCGGGTCCGACGTGGCCGGTGGCATGGAGACCACCGCCACCCGCGACGGCGACGAGTGGGTCCTCGACGGCGAGAAGCGCTGGATCGGCAACGCCACCTTCGCCGACCTGGTCATCGTCTGGGCCCGCGACACCGACCCGGACGCCGGCGGCGCGGTCCGCGGGTTCGTCGTGCCGTCACCGTCGGACGGCATGACGATCACGAAGATCGAGGGCAAGCAGTCGCTGCGGATCGTGCAGAACGCCGACATCCTGCTCGACCGGGTCCGGGTGCCGGAGTCGCACCGGCTCTCCGGCGGCTCGGGCACCTTCCGCGACGCCGGCCTGGTCCTGCAGCGCACCCGGGCCAACGCCGCCTGGGGTGCGGTCGGGGTGCAGATGGCCGCCTACGAGCTGACGCTGTCCTACGCCGCCCAGCGGGAGCAGTTCGGCCGCCCGATCGGCGGGTTCCAGCTGATGCAGGACCTGCTGGTGCGGATGCTCGGCAACGTGAGCGCCTCGCTGGGGATGGCGGTCCGCAACGCCCAGCTGCTCGACGAGGGCCGGGGCTCGGACGCGCACTCGTCGCTGGTGAAGGAGTTCTGCGCGACCCGGATGCGCGAGACCGTCGCGCTCGGGCGTCAGCTCGTCGGCGGCAACGGGGTGGTGCTGGAGAACCGGATCGCGAAGTACTTCGCCGACGCCGAGGCGATGTTCTCCTTCGAGGGCACCCGGGAGATGAACACCCTGATCGTCGGGAAGGCGATCACCGGGCAGAGCGCGTTCGTGCGGTGACGTCCGCGGTCGCGCCCGCGGTGGGCGGGCGCGACCGGCTCACCAGACGCCCGGGGTCCCGTCGGCCGGGGTCGCGCTCGTCGCCGGGGTGGGCAGGCCGCCGCCCCGCAGCACACGGTGCAGGTCGTCGGGGCGCAGCGAGCGGGCGAACAGCCAGCCCTGGAACGCGTCGACCCCGAGGCCGCGCAGGACGTGGAACTGCTCCGCGGTCTCGACGCCCTCGGCGACGGTCTTGCGGCCCATCGCGCGCGCGACCTCGACGACGGCGCGGGCGAGCGCGAAGTCGGCCGGGTCGGTGCCGACGCCGGTGACGAAGGCGCGGTCGACCTTGACCGTCTGCGCCGGGAGCTCCTTGAGCCGGGCCAGCGACGAGTAGCCGGTGCCGAAGTCGTCGACGGCGAAGCGGACGCCGCGGCGCACGAGCTCGCTCATCGCGTCCAGCGCGGGGCGCGGCAGCGCGACCAGGCTGGTCTCGACGAGCTCGAGCACCAGCTGGTTCCACGGCAGCCCGGCGCCCTCGACGATGGCGGTGACGTCGGCCAGGAACGACGGGTCGGCCGGCAGCAGCCCGGCCAGGTTCACCGCGACGCCGACGGCCTGCCCGGCACGGGGCCAGGTCGCGGCCTCGGTGGCCGCGGTGCGCAGCACCCACAGGTCCAGGTCGCGCTGCAGGCCGCCGCGCTGGGCGACGGGCAGGAACTCGCCGGGCGAGACCTCGCCGTGCACCGGGTGCGACCAGCGCAGCAGTGCCTCGGCGGACAACACGGTGCCGTCCGGCGCGACGACCGGCTGGTACTCCAGGCGCAGCGCGTCGCCCTCGATCGCCGCGCGCAGCTCGGCCTCCAGCTCCAGCTGGCGGCGCGCCGGGGCGACGGCGCCCCGCTCGGCGACGGCGACCGTGCCGCGTCCGCGCTGCTTGGCCTCGCGCACCGCGACCTCGGCCG
>NZ_JAMXSG010000128.1:0-15809 GCF_024124365.1 Pseudonocardia sp. McavD-2-B | reverse complement strand
GCACCCCCGACGACCCGGCCACGCCGCCGGTGCCGGAGTGGCCGGTCGCGCGGCTGCGCATCGTCGACGACCTCACCGACGTCGTCGCGCCCGGCCCGGACGCCACGCCCGCCGCGGCCGGGCAGTCCCCGGCCGCCGGGGACGACACCGTGCCCCCTGCCGCGGAACAGGCTCCGGCCGTCCGGAAGGACACCGCGCCCGGCCCGCTGCCGCCCTGGTCGGCCGAGCGCGTCGAGCCGGCCGCCGAGGACCTCCCCGCGACGTCCGGGATCCCGGCGATGCCACCCCCCGCGCCGACCCCGCCCACCGGGTCCGAGATCACGTCCCGGCCGAACCCCGAGCCGGTCTCCCGGGCCGTGCAGCAGGCCCTCGCGGCCCGCGCCGTGCAGCGGGCGCGCCTGCGCGCCACCGACGCCGTCGCCGACCCGCAGCCCGACGCCCCCGGTGGCGAGCAGCAGGAGCTGCCGCTCGCCGTCGTCCCGACCGCGGGGGCGCGCACCCCGGCGTCCGGCGACGCGAAGGACCGGTTGCTCGGGGTGCTCCTGGAGGACCCGGCCCGCGCCGTCGACGCGACCGAACGTCTCGACGACACCCGCGACCGCATCGCCGAACTCGACGCGGTCCTGCGTCGCCGCCGCGAGGACCTGGCCGGCGCCGTCCGGCACCTGCACGAGTGCGGCCTCGACCCGGCGCAGATCGGCCGGCTGTCCGGGATGGCCGTCGACGACGTCCGCACCATCCTCGACGGCGAGGACGCCGAGCGCTGAGCCTCAGCGCAGCACGGTGAACCGCACGCCCGTCCCCGGCGGGGCCTGGGCGAGCAGCGGCAGGTCGGCGCGCTCGACGACGGCGATCACCGGGTAGCCACCGGTCGTCGGACGGTCGGCGAGGAACACCACCGGCGGCCCGTGCGGCGGAACCTGTACCGCGCCGGTCACCATCCCCTCGCTCGGCAGCTCCCGGTCGCGCAGCTCCGGGAGCCGCTGCGGGGACGGCCCGTCGAGACGGACCCCGATCCGGTTCCCGTCGGCCGTCACCGTCCACAGCGGACCCGCGAGGGCGGCGCGTGGGTCGGCGAACCAGTCGTCGCGGGGGCCGGGGCGCACCCGCAGCCCGACCACGGCACCGGGCAGGGACACCGGGACCGGCCCGGACACCGGGATCCCGCCGGACCACGGGCCGACCGGCAGCTCGTCGCCGTCGGCGACCGGGCCGGGCCCCAGCCCGGACAGCAGGTCGGTGCTGCGGCTGCCCAGCGCGAGCGGCACCTCCAGCCCGCCCGCGACGGCGAGGTAGCACCGCAGCCCGCCGACCGGCGTCCCGACCGTCAGCTCGGCGCCGTCGGGCAGGTGCAGCGCCCGGTGCGACGCGGCCGGGCTGCCGTCGACGGACACCGGCGCGGGCGCCCCCGTGACGGCGACTGTCCGGCCCCCCAGGGCGCGCACCCGCAGCCCGCCGCCGAGCAGCTCCAGCCCGGCGGCGCCGTCGTCGTTGCCGACCAGACGGTTCCCCAGCTCGTACGCCGGCCCGTCCAGCGCGCCCGACGGCGGCACCCCCAGGTGTGCGTGCCCCGGACGTCCGCGGTCGGTCACCAGCGCCTGCGGCCCGGCCCGTATCACCAGCAGCGCGCTCACCGGGGCTCGAACCGGACGCGGTCGCCGGGGGTGAACAGCGCGGGCGGGTCGGCGTCGGGGTCGAACAGGACCGTGTCGGTGCGGCCGATCAGCCGCCATCCGCCGGGGGAGCGCCGCGGGTAGACGCAGCTGTAGACGTCGGCGATCCCGACCGAGCCGGCGGGCACCGCGGTCCGCGAGCTCTCCAGGCGTGGCTGCCGCAGCGGCTCCGGGAGCCCCGAGAGGTAGCCGAAGCCCGGCGCGAAGCCACAGAAGTCCACCCGGTACTCCGCGCCGCTGTGCAGCGCGACCACCTCGTCGACGGACAGGCCCGCGGTCTCGGCGACGAGCGCGAGATCCTCGCCGTCGTAGGTCACGGGCAGCGTGTGGACGGTGCCCGTGCCCGCCTCGCCGGCGGCCGCGTCCGCGGCCCGTGCGACCTGTACGACCCGCTCGGTGGCGGCTCCGGGCGCCACCTCGACGAGCACGGTCCGGGCGGCCGGGACCAGCTCCCGCACCTCGGGCAGCGCGGCGTCCCGCACGGCGGCGGCGACGGCCGCCACTCCGGCGGCGTCGTCGACCTCCAGCAGCACCGCCCGCCCGCCGCAGCGGCGGACCCGGACCGCGAGCAACTAGCCGACCACGCGGTGCAGGACGGCCGAGATGTGCGGCTGCATCGGCTGCCCGACCATCGCGCGCTCGTCGACGTAGGCGAGGTCGCCCTGGTTGACCAGGCCGTAGAGCCGCTTCGCAGCGGTGACCTCCTTGGCCGAGGGCGTCCGGGCGATGGCGTCGGTCTCGATCTGCCAGGACCGCATGTCGCCCCGCGGCCCGTAGTAGACCTCGACGATCCCGGTGTGGTGCGCGATCAGGACCTCGATCGAGCCGTCCTCCTGGGGCCGCCAGAAGCCGGTCTCGCGGGCGGCCTGGCGGATGATCCCGCCGTCGTCGTCGAGCAGCCAGGAGCGGGCCTCGTAGGACAGGAACGGACGGCCGTCGTGCGCCCAGGTGATCTGCTGGCCGAAGTGGAACGGGCCCTCGATCGTCGGGTAGACGACCTCGCCGGTGCCGCGCCAGGTACCGACCAGCGGTAGCAGGCCGAGGCAGGCCTCGTGCAGGTCGGGGCCCTGGCGCAGGTTGGCGGTGTCGTCGTCGACGGGCAGGTCGGGCCACTGCGGCCGGTTGCGCTGCGGGGAGTCCGGGGCCGCGTTCTCCGGACCGGTGATCGTGGTCTGCAGCTCCTCGTCGGACGCTGCGGCGGGCTCGGGGTCGGTCACGGGGTCTGCTCCTCGGTGTGGTGGTCGTCGGGGTCCCGTTCGGGATCGGGACCCGGCCCGGGCGCGGCGACGGGCTCGACGACGAACAGGCGACGGAGCAACCAGCCGGCGCAGGCGGCGGTTCCCGCGGACAGGGCGATCAACAGCCCGGTGGAGAACCAGTGCACGGCGGGCGAGTCTACTGACCTGCCACGCCGGCGCGCCTCCCCGGCCGTTCCGACGCGCGGACCGGCGGGACCGGAACGCCGAACGCCGCCCCGGCGGGACCGGGACGGCGTTCGGTGGAACGGGCGGGCGCCCTCGTGCTCAGGCGACGGTGTCGTCTCGCGCCTTCGCAGGCTCAGGCGACGGTGTCGTCTCGCGCCTTCGCAGGCTCAGGCGACGGCGATCTCCGCGCGGTGCAGCCCCGGCCCGTCGACGACGAGCTCGGACTGCCCGTTACCCGAGCGCGACAGCGCCCGGACGGTCCAGGTGCCCGGGGCGGCGAAGAACCGGAAGTCACCCGAGGCCGAGGACACGACCTCCGCGGTGAACTCCCCGGTGCCGTCGAGCAGCCGGACGAAGGCACCGGCCACCGGGTCGCCGGCGGCGACGACGCGGCCGGCGAGCACGGTCTCCTTGGAGAGGTCCGTGTTCGGGGGCAGGGTCAGGTTCTGGTCTGGTGCGGCACACACGTCACTTCGCTCCCAGCTCGATCGGCACGCCGATCAGCGAGCCGTACTCGGTCCAGCTGCCGTCGTAGTTCTTGACGTCGGAGTGGCCCAGGAGCTCGTGCAGCACGACCCAGGTGTGGCTGGAGCGCTCGCCGATGCGGCAGTAGGCGATGGTCGCCTTGCCCTCGTCGAAGCCGGCCTCCTTGTAGAGGGAGGCGAGCTCGTCGTTCGACTTGAAGGTGCCGTCCTCGTTGGCCGCCTTCGACCACGGGATGTTGATCGCGCTCGGCACGTGGCCCGGACGCTGGCTCTGCTCCTGCGGGAGGTGGGCCGGGGCCAGGATCTTGCCGGAGAACTCGTCGGGCGACCGGACGTCGACCAGGTTCTTGGCGTCGATCGCGTCGACGATCTCGTCGCGGAACGCGCGGATCGAGGTGTCGGCCTCCTTGGCGGTGTAGGAGGTCGCGGGGCGGTCCTTGACGTCGGTGGTCAGGGTCCGGCCGTCGAGCTCCCACTTCTTGCGGCCGCCGTCGAGCAGCACCACGTCGTCGTGGCCGTAGAGCTTGAACTCCCAGTACGCGTAGGCGGCGAACCAGTTGTTGTTGCCGCCGTAGAGCACGACCTTGTCGTCGTTCGAGACGCCCTTGGCGGAGAGCAGCTGCTCGAACTGCTCCTTGGTGGGGATGTCGCGACGGACCGCGTCCTGCAGCTCGTCGGTCCAGTTGACCTTGACCGCACCGGGGATGTGGCCCCCGTCGTAGGCGGTGGTGTCCTCGTCGACCTCGAGGAACACCACCCCGTCGGTCTCCAGGTTCTCTTCCGCCCAGTCGGCGGTGACGAGGACGTCCTCGCGGCTCATGTCGATCTCTCCCGAATCGTGTGTCGTGGAACGGTCAGGACTGCGCGGCGGTGCCGCGCAGGCGGGCGAGGAGCCCGTACATCTCGCAGCCGAGGCAGAAGCCGAAGGCCGCGTTGAGGAAGGCCGCCGTGAGGGCCGCCGCCGTGGCGACGACACCGAGCACGGTCAGGCCGGACAGGTAGCCGGCTGCCGCGACGACGGTGAACACCAGCCCGACGGTCTGCGAGAAGCGGACCGGGGCGGCGTCCTCGCGCTCGGCGGGCGGACCCAGCCGGGGCGCGAGGAGGTGCCGGTACACGACGCCGTAGGGGGCGAACCGCATGCCGGCGAACGCGCCGACGGCGAAGACGACGGACTGCGCGAGTACGAGCAGGCCGCTGCCGGACAGCAACACCAGCGCCAGGACGACGGTGGTGATCGCGGCGGAGAAGCGGATCCCGCGCGGGTCGAGCCGGGGCTCGACGAGCGCGGATCCGCGGTCCGTGACGGACATCGGACTCCAGTAACCGGGGTGGCAACCTCGGCGTCGCGGGACGCCGGGGCTCAGGACACGCGGGTCAGGAGTCCAGACACAGGCAGCCGGCGAGGCGGCACAGATCGACCGTGCGGCGTCGGGTCAGCGGCCAGTTCACGGGTCCGAGCCTAGCCGACGATCCGCGCCGAGCCCAGCGGTCGGCGCCCACCGGACATCACACACGTTCTCAGCCGGTGGGAAGGGCGGCGACGAGCTCGTCGGTGCGCGGGACCCCGGAGACCCGGAGGACCTCGGCACCGCGGGCGTCGAAGACGACCGTCGTCGGGGTCCGCAGCACGCCCAGCGCCCGGGCGACGTCGACGCGCTCGGCCACGTCGACCTCCACGTGCGCCACGCCCGGGTCCGCCGCGGCCAGGTCGCCGAGGACGCGCGCGGTCTGCCGGCACGGCGCGCAGACCGGTGAGGACAGCTGCAGCAGCAGCGCCCGGCGCCCGTCCGGCCCGGTCCCGGCCAGCTCCCAGCCCGGCCCGGCCACGGCGGGCGCGCCGCTGTCGTCGCCGGAGGGCCGCAGCCGCCCCGAACGGCTGCGCAGGACCAGCCCGACGAGGGTCGCCACCAGCAGGACGACGACCAGCACCACCGCACCCGTGACGTCCACCGACGGCCCCTCTCAGCCCGCTGAGCGGGACGTGCCCGGTCCGCCGCCCACGCTCAGGTCGCGCACGGACCCGGCGATCTGCAGGACGTTGTACTCCGGAACACCGGCCGAGGTCGCGGTGACGCCCAGCGGCAGCGGACCCGGGTCGATGTCCACGGCGAGCGCGCGCAGCATCGAGGTGCGGACCGCGTCCGGCACCGGCTCGTCCGATCCGTTGATCCGGACGTCCCGCGGGACGATCCGCATCGTGCCGTGGTCGACGAGGAGCACGGTCAGGACGGCCACCTGCGTGTCGGCCCCGTCCACCGGCATCTCCGCGACGAACCGTGCCGCGTTGCGCGGGTCGAGTCCGCGCAGCGCCGGGTCGCCGCCGGCCCGGATCACCGAGTCGATCGCGTTGGCGTCGACGGCCTCGACCGACAGCCGCGTCACCCCGGCGGCCGGCCCGCCGGCGTCGACGACCATCCGGCGGATGTCGTTCGGGCTCACCTGCACGATCCCCTCGGCCGCCGCGGCGCGGAACCGGGCGGGTCCGGGCCCGGCGAGGTCGGACAGGTCCCCGCGCAGGCCGTACATCTGTACCTGGAGCTCGGGGGTGCGCAGCGGCCCGACCGGGACCCGCTGCAGCGTCATCTCGACATGGTCGTAGCGGCCGGTCGCGGCCTGGGCGAGGACAGAGAAGCCGTGCACCTGCACACGCGGGTCCTCGGGGAGGTCGAGCCGGTCGCGCAGCGCACGGGAGACGCCCGCCTCGACCGCCGCGCCGGTGGCGAGGTCGCCCGCGACGAGCACGGCGGCCACCGCCAGGACGGTGGCGAGCACGCGACGGACGGGGCGTCCCACGACCGGGCCTCCACAGGATCGGGATACGTCCTGACCAGGGTAGAGAGCCCGGCCGCCGGCCCGGTGGGCGGCCCCGGGGCCCCGGAGCGGACCCCGTCCCCGACGGGAACGATCCAGTTCGTGGCGTGAAACCCGTCGCTCTGCGGCTGACCGTGGGGTGACGTCCCGGTATCGTCCGCGTATCGCGAGAAGGGGGAGTCCATGGAACTGCTCCTGCTGACCACGGCTCCGGATGCGGCAGCCGTACTGCCCGCCCTGTCGCTGCTGCCGCACAACGTGCGGACCGCGGCGCCCGAGGTGGCGGCACTGCTCGACGCCGGTCCGCACGACGCCGTCCTGGTGGACGCCCGTTCCGACCTGGTCGCCGCGCGCAGCCTGTGCCGGCTGCTGGGCAGCGCCGGGACCGACGCGCCGGTGATCGCCGTGCTGAACGAGGGCGGCCTGGTCGCCGTGTCCGGCGAGTGGGTGGTCGACGAGATCCTGCTCCCCGACACCGGCCCGGCCGAGGTGGACGCGCGGCTGCGGCTGTTGCGGTCGCGCCCCGGTGCCGAGTCCGCGTCCGGGGGTGGCGCGCTCGTCCTCGGCGAGCTCGTCATCGACGAGGCGACGTACTCGGCGCGGCTCAAGGGCCGGCTGCTGGAGCTCACCTACAAGGAGTTCGAGCTGCTCAAGTACCTCGCGCAGCACGCGGGACGGGTGTTCACCCGGGCGCAGCTGCTGCAGGAGGTCTGGGGCTACGACTTCTTCGGTGGCACCCGCACCGTCGACGTCCACGTCCGGCGGCTGCGCGCCAAGCTCGGCGGCGAGCACGAGCAGATGATCGGCACCGTGCGCAACGTCGGCTACAAGTTCGTCCGCCCGTCGCGCGGCGGGCTGTCCGCGCCGCCCGACCAGGACGACGCGGACCCCGAGCCCGTCCCGGACCGTCGCCTGCCCGGCGCCCGGCCCCCGACCGGCCCGGGACGTGGAGCGTGGGTGCCGCGGTGACCTAGGGTCGGCGCTCGTGGACCCGCAGGAGCACTCCCGTCTCGACGCCCCCACCGTCTCCGCGGTGCAGCACCTGCTGAGGGCGGCGACCGCCGCCGACGGCGCCGAACCGCTCTCCGAGCAGTTCCTGATGCACCTGCGCCCGGACGCCCCCGCCGACGGTGTGGCGCACCTCGTCGTCCCCGGTGACGACGGAGCCGTGGCCGGCTACGCCCAGGTCGACGGCACC
This sequence comes from Pseudonocardia sp. McavD-2-B, assembly GCF_024124365.1. NCBI lineage: Bacteria > Bacillati > Actinomycetota > Actinomycetes > Pseudonocardiales > Pseudonocardiaceae > Pseudonocardia > Pseudonocardia sp. McavD-2-B. The sequence goes on along the minus strand of NZ_JAMXSG010000128.1, from coordinate 8,215 downwards.
TACGCCGAGCTGGCCGTGCACCCCGGCGCACGACGGCGGGGGATCGGCGGCGCGCTCGTCGCTGCGGTCGAGAAGGTCACCGCCGACCCGCACGTGTGGGCGCACGGCGACCTCGACGCCGCGAAGGGGCTCGCCGCGGGCCGCGGCTACCGCCGGGACCGCGTGCTCTGGCAGATGCGCCGCACCGGTGCGGCGGGCCCGCTGCCCGCCCTGACCGTCCCCGACGGCGTCACGATCCGTGCCTTCGAACCCGGCCGCGACGACGACGAGTTCCTCCGCGTCAACAACGCCGCCTTCGACTGGCACCCCGAGCAGGGCGGCTGGACCGGCGCCGAGCTCGCCGCGCGGGAGGCCGAGGACTGGTTCGACCCGGCGGGGTTCCTGCTCGCCGTCGACGGCGGCGGCACCCTGCTCGGCTACCACTGGACCAAGGTCCACCCGGCGACCGGCGACGAGCGGGCCCTGGGCGAGGTCTACGTCCTCGGCGTCGATCCGGCCGCCCACGGACGGGGGCTCGGCACGGTCCTGACCCTCGCCGGACTGCACCACCTGCACGGCCGCGGGCTGGACACCGTGCTGCTCTACGTCGAGGCGGACAACGCCCCCGCCGTAGCCGTCTACGAGCGCCTCGGGTTCGCCGTACACGCCGCGGACGTCAACTACGCCCGGTGAGACCCGGTCACCGTTCGACGACCGGTGACGGGTTCGTTCGAACGTGTGACGCAGGTCCACCCGGTCGCCGACCCTGTTCATCCCACGTTCATCTTCCGTGGGGGTGGCGTCCAACGTCGACTCCTAGCGTCTGCGGCCGAGTGGTCACCCAGACCGCCGTCCCGCAACCGGCTCGGAGCCGACTCGGAGGAAACTGCAGTGAAGACCAAGCGGCGCGCGCCCCGGGCGCGCCTGGCTGCCGTCGGTATCGCCACGTCCTGCGCACTGTTCGTCGCCGGCTGCGGTGCGGCGAACGAGGGCGGTGGCTCGGACGCCCAGGGTTCGGGCGTCACCGGCCAGATCGCCGGTGCGGGCGCGAGCTCCCAGCAGGCGGCCATGCAGGCCTGGATCGCCGGCTTCACCGGCGCGAACCCCGGCGCGACGGTCAACTACCAGCCGGTCGGCTCGGGCGGTGGCCGTACGCAGTTCGTCCAGGGGGCGGTCCAGTTCGCCGGGTCGGACGCCTACCTGAAGGACGACCAGCTGAACCAGGCGCGGCAGCGCTGCGGCGGCTCGGTCATCGAGATCCCGAATTACGTCTCGCCGATCGCCATCGTCTACAAGCTCGACGGCGTACAGGACCTGAACCTGTCGCCGGCGACCATCGCGGGCCTGTTCAAGGGCGAGATCACGACCTGGAACGACCCCAAGGTCGCCGCGGACAATCCGGGCGTGCAGCTTCCGGCCACGGCGGTCACCCCGGTGCACCGCTCGGACGAGTCGGGCACCACCGAGAACTTCACCGACTTCCTCAACAAGGCCGCGGCGCAGGTGTGGACCGATGAGGGCGACGGCGAGTGGCCGATCCAGGGCGGCGAGGCCGCCCAGGGCACCTCCGGTGTCGTCGGCGCGGTGAACGCGGGTAACGGCACGATCGGCTACGCCGACGCGTCGCAGGCCGGCGAGCTGGGCAAGGCCAAGGTGAAGCTGGGCGACCAGAACGTCGAGCCGACCGCCGAGGCCGCCGCGAAGATCCTCGAGGAGTCCACGCGCGTCGAGGGCCAGGGCGACACCTCGTTCGCCTTCGACCTGAACAGGACCGCCACCGGCGGTGCCTACCCGGTGGTGCTGGTGTCGTACCTCCTCGCCTGCCCGACCTACCCCGACGCCGCCCAGGCCGACACCACCAAGGCGTTCCTGAACTACGTGGTCAGCACGGACGGTCAGCAGACCGCGGCGCAGAACGCGGGTTCGGCGCCCCTCTCGGAGGCCCTGCGCGGCCAGATCACCCCGGTGATCGACCAGATCAAGGCCGCCGGCTGACCGTCGGCTTGAGTCGGATGTCATCTAGCCAGGGGCCCCGGGCCGTGTTCATCATGGACACCGAGCCCGGGGTTCCCCGGTGCCGTCCTCCCCTGCCCAGCGCACGATCGCACCCCCAGGGATCACTGTGACCACCACGGAAACGAAGCCCGAACCCGTATCGGGCAAGCCTCCGGGCCAGCTCGGTGACCGCATCTTCGCCGGTTCGGCGAAGGGTGCGGGGATCCTGATCCTGGTCGTCCTCGCCGGGGTCGCCGCGTTCCTCGTCTCCGAGGCCGCGCCCGCTCTCGTCGCTCCGGCGGAGGAGGTGCACGGTGGGCTCGCCGCCTACATCGCCCCGCTCATCTTCGGCACGGTCCTCGGTGCCGTGATCGCCTTGCTGATCGCGACGCCGCTCGCGGTCGGTGTCGCGTTGTTCATCAGCCACTACGCGCCCCGCCGGCTCGCACAGGGGCTGAGCTACGTCGTCGACCTCCTGGCGGCGGTCCCGTCGATCGTCTACGGGTTCTGGGGTGCCTTCACCCTCGCCCCCGCGTCGGTGGCGCTGAGCGTCTGGCTCAACGACTACCTCGGCTGGATCCCGTTGTTCGCCGGGCCGCCCTCGGTCACCGGCCGGACCATGCTGGTCGTCAGCGTCGTCCTCGCCGTGATGATCCTGCCGATCATCACCGCCGTCGCCCGTGAGGTCTTCCTCCAGGCGCCGAAGCTGCACGAGGAGGCCGCACTCGCCCTGGGTGCCACCCGCTGGGAGATGATCCGGCTCGCGGTGCTGCCGTTCGGCCGCTCGGGCGTCATCTCCGGGGCGATGCTGGGTCTGGGGCGCGCGCTCGGGGAGACGATGGCGGTCGCCACGATCCTGTCGGTCTCCGGAGCGGTGACGCTGAACCTGATCAGCAGCGAGAACCCGTCGACGATCGCGGCGAACATCGCCCTGCAGTTCCCCGAGGCCTCCGGGCTCGAGGTGAACGTCCTGATCGCCTCCGGCCTCGTGCTCTTCGTGATCACGCTGCTGGTGAACATGCTCGCCCGTTACATCGTCGAGCGCCGCCGCGACTTCTCCGGAGCGAACTGAGATGTCCACCGGAACCGAACGCAACCGCACCGACACCGAGGTACCCGTGACCACTACCGGTCTGGAGACCCCTGCCGCGACGCCCACGGTGCTGCGCCGTACGGGAAGCCTGCCGAACTGGGCCCCGTGGGCGGTGCTCGTGGCTTCCGCGGTCCTGATGGGTGGGCTCGTCGCACTCCTCGGCTCCGGTGTCGGACTCTGGGTGGTGTCGACCGCCGTCGTGTACGCGGTCGCGACCTATGTCGTGTCCCGGGTCGTCGAGGGCGGTCGCCGGGCCACCGACCGTCTGGTCACCGTCGTGGTCACCACGGCGTTCCTGCTGGCCATGCTGCCGCTGGTGTCGGTCCTCTACACCGTCGTCTCCGAGGGCTGGGCACGGTTCGACGCGACCTTCTTCACCCAGTCCATGCGCGGCATCGTCGGTGTCGGCGGCGGTGGTCTGCACGCCATCCAGGGCACGCTCATCATCACCGGGCTCGCCGCCCTGATGTCGATCCCGATCGGCATCCTGACCGCGATCTACCTGGTGGAGTACGGCAACAACTCGCGCCTGGCGCGGGCCATCACCTTCTTCGTCGACGTGATGACCGGTATCCCCTCGATCGTCGCAGGCCTGTTCGCCTACGCGCTCTTCGCGCTGCTGCTCGGGCCCGGGGTCCGCTTCGGGTTCGTCGGTGCGGTCGCACTGACCGTGCTGATGATCCCGATCGTGGTCCGCTCCACCGAGGAGATGCTGAAGATCGTCCCGAACGAGCTGCGTGAGGCCGCCTTCGCCCTCGGGGTCCCGAAGTGGCGGACCATCCTGAAGGTCGTCATCCCGACCACCGCCGGCGGTATCGCGACCGGCATCACGCTGGCCGTTGCCCGGGTCATCGGCGAGACCGCGCCGCTGCTGGTCACGGTCGGTGCCGCTCTCGGGATCAACCTCAACCCGTTCTCCGGGCCCATGGCGACGCTGCCCGTCTTTTCGTACTACTCCTACGCGGTGCCCGGCATCCCGCGTGAGGCGTTCATCGACCGGGCGTGGACCGCGGCCCTGGTGCTGATGCTCATCGTCATGGTGCTGAACATCCTCGCCCGCGTCATCTCCCGTATTTTCGCCCCGAAGACCCGATAAGGACTCCCGACATGGGCAAGAGTGTCGAAGCCAAGGACCTGAACATCTACTACGGGGCGTTCCTCGCGGTCGAGGGCGTCAACATGACCATCAAGCCGAAGACGGTGACGGCCCTGATCGGCCCGTCCGGCTGTGGCAAGTCGACCTTCCTGCGGTCGATCAACCGGATGCACGAGAACATCCCCGGCGCCCGTGTCGAGGGCCGGCTCGAGCTCGACGGCCAGGACCTCTACGGCGCGAACGTCGACCCGGTCGGCGTCCGCCGCCAGATCGGCATGGTCTTCCAGCGGCCCAACCCGTTCCCGACGATGTCGATCTACGACAACGTGATCGCCGGGATGAAGCTCAACAACAAGAAGGCCTCGAAGTCCGAGTTCGACGACACCGTCGAGCGGTCGCTGCGCGGTGCGAACCTCTGGAACGAGGTCAAGGACCGGCTCGACAAGCCCGGTTCGGGCCTGTCCGGTGGTCAGCAGCAGCGGCTCTGCATCGCCCGCGCGATCGCGGTGCGCCCGGACGTCCTGCTGATGGACGAGCCCTGCTCGGCGCTGGATCCGATCTCCACGCTGGCGATCGAGGACCTGATCAACGAGCTGAAGAACGACTACACGATCGTCATCGTGACCCACAACATGCAGCAGGCGGCGCGGGTCAGCGACTTCACCGGCTTCTTCAACATCGAGGGCACCGGCAAGCCCGGCAAGCTGGTCGAGCTCGACGAGACCAAGACGATCTTCTCCCAGCCGAAGCAGAAGGCGACCGAGGACTACGTGTCCGGTCGCTTCGGCTGAGTCCCCGCAGCACGACGACGGCTCCGGCCCCCTCAGGCGGGCCGGGGCCGTCGTCGTCGCGGGTGGGGTCAGAGCGCGGGTAGCTCGTCCACGGTGCCGCCGGTGACGGCGTAGACGATGTGGTCGGCCAGGTGCACGCAGTGGTCGGCGTAGCGCTCGTGGAAGCGGGCCAGCAGCGCGGCGTCGACGGCGGCGGGCACCCCCGCGGTCCAGTCCGGGCCGAACATCAGCTCGAAGACCTGTCGGTGCAGGGCGTCGACGACGTCGTCGTCGTCACGCAGCTCGGCGGCGAGAACGACGTTGTGGGTACGGAGCGCCTCGACGGCCTTGTCACCCATGGCTGCGACCCGGGCCCCGTAGTCGCGGAACAGCGGGCGGGCCTGCTCGGCGAGCACCGCACGGTCCGCGTTGCGAACGACGGTGGCGGCGACGTGCCGGGCCAGATCACCCATCCGCTCCAGCTGCTGGGCGCACCGCAGGGCGGTGATCACGGAGCGCAGCGGCGCGACCATCGGCTGGTGGATGTTCATGGTCTCGACGGCGAGCAGCTCGATCGCGTCACGGTGGCCGTCGATGACGGGGTCGCGGGAGACGACCTGCTCGGCGAGCCGGGGGCGGTGGCACAGGAGCGCCTCGGACGCGTCGCGGAACGCGGAGGCGACGAGCGGACCCATCTCGTCGAGCATGGACCGGAGCTGCGTCAGGTTGTCGTCGAGCGTCTCCCTGCGCATGGCGACGACCTTAGATCGGAGTCCGTGGCCGATTCGGCCCGGGACCGGTGAACGCTCGGTGAACGCCGGGTCAGGCGGCGCGGGACCGCAGGCCGACGCGCAGGCCGACCCGGAAGCGCTCGGTGGAGCCGAGGACGGTCGATCGGACTCCGGTCACCTCGAACCACTCGAGGGCGTGTCCGGCCCGGCTCATGCCGTCCCGGATCGCCGCCTCGACGCTCTCGTCCGAGGTCCCGACGACCTCTGTGACGACGCAGCCCGCGTGTTCCATGACGCAGACGTGCCCTCGGCGTCGCACCGTCAAACTCGATCGGTCGGCCGTTCGCCGAGCGGGGTGTATCGACTACGTCGAACGGGGCAACAACACTCTCAGACAGCGAGTGGACCGGGCATCTGCCCGGTCACGACGTACACGATCCGGCGAGCGACGGCGACGGCGTGGTCGGCGTAGCGCTCGTAGAAGCGCGCGAGCAGTGCGACGTCGACCGCGGCGGACACCCCGTGGGTCCAGTTGCGGTCCATCAGCACGGTGAACATGTGCTGGTGGATGTCGTCGACGGCGTCGTCGTCCGCCTCGAGCTCGTTCGCCGCGTCCAGGTCACGGGTACGGATGACCCGCCCGGCCTTCTCCGCGAGCTCCACACCGACCCGGCCCATCTCGGCGAAGTACGACTTCACCTCGTCGGGCAGCACGGTCTGCGGGTGCCGGCGACGGGCGGCCTGGGCGACGTGCAGGGCGAGGTCACCCATGCGCTCGATGTCGCCCGCACCGTGGATCGCGGCGACGACGACCCGCAGGTCGGTCGCGACCGGCGCCTGCAGGGCGAGCAGGCCGAAGGCCCGGTGCTCCGCGGCGGCACGGACGTCGTCGATCTTGATGTCCTCGGAGATGACCTGCTCGGCGAGCTGGAGATCGGCCTCGAGCAGCGCTGTCGTGGCGCGCGCCATGGCACGTGCGACGTCGTCGCACATGTCTGCCAGGCCGGAGGCCAGCTCGTCCAGCTGCTCCTGATAGGTGTCGCGCATGTCCCGAGCCTAGGCCCCCGGACGGGAAGGTTCAGCTGCAGCGGGTGAACCCGCCGTGAACGCTGGACGACATCCCCCGTTCGGGGTATGAGCGTTCAGCCGCAGTCGGCGTCGTCGGAGGGGACGGCCTGCACCGGGGCCGCGTCGCCGGCCCCGACGACGAGCTCCAGCATCCGGCTCCCGGTCGGGTCCGGGACCGGCCGCGCGCCGGGCAGCGCCTCCACGAGCGTGCCCGCGGCGTCGGTGTTGTCGGGGGAGTAGCGGACCTGCGCGCCGGGTGCGGCCGGACCGGGCGTGACGGTGCCGATCTCGTAGCCGCGTTCGCGCAGGTCCGCGGCGATCCGGTCGGCCGCTCCAGGGCGTCCGGTCGCGTCGACCAGGTCCACGACGGTGCCCGGCGCCGGGGCGGCCGCGGACCGGGAGGCCGGCGCGGTCGCGCTCTCGGGCAGCGGCTCGTGCTCGCGCAGCGCGGAGAACAGGGTGCGAGCCTCGGAGCGGCGCAGCTCCAGCTGGCCCCGCGTGTTGGGGGCCTCGGTGACCGGGACCGACAGGAACACCGGGGTGTCGGCGTCGCCGGCGGCGCCGGACCGTGCGAGCCCGCGGGCGAGGGTGAGGATCTCGCCGGCGTCGACTCCGTCCGCCGACAGCGCCGACGACACCCCGGCCGCGGAGCGGCCCGGGGCCCCCGGGGTCAGCAGCGACGCGGTCGAGAGCGCGTCGCCGAGCGCGGCGGCGAGCACGCGTTGCTGGCGCCGGACCCGGTTCGCCGGGGAGCTGTCCGCGGTGCCCGCGGCGGAGGCGAACCGGACCGCGGTGGGCCCGTCGAGTTCCACGGTGCCCGAGCCCTCCACGACCGGGCCGAGCACCGGGTCCACGACCGGACGCTCGGTGCAGACCTCGATCCCGCCGACGGCGTCGACCAGCTGCGGGGTCCCGGCCAGGTCGAGCGCGACGACGCCGCTCATCGGCATGCCGGTCAGCTGCTGGACGACGCCGACGCTGCAGGCCGGGCCGCCGACGTCGTAGGCGGTGGCGAAGGCGGTGCGGGACTCAGCGGGCACGGTGTCGCCGTAGGTGCCGGTGGTGGCGTCGAAGCGCCGGCACGGCGGCCGGGACACCTCCAGCGTCGCGGGGATCGACAGGGTGACGGCCGGGCCGCCGCCCGCGGGCCGGTGGACCAGGACCGCCGTGTCGGTGCGCGCGGACTCCGCGGTGCCCGCGCGGTCGGCTTGCAGACCCAGCACCAGGACGTTGCGGTCGCCGGCCTGGACGTCGGCGTCGAGGATCGCGTCGCTGTCCCTGGCGAGGGCGGCGACGTCGCGGACGCCGTCGTGCACCTCGCTGCGCCCGGCGAACCCGTAGGCGGTGGTGACCAGGACGAGGATCGCGGCCGCCGCTGCGCCGATCCGCAGCGCGCGGGCGCGGGCGTCGAGCCGGGCCGGTGGCGGGGTCTCGCCCGGCCCCGGCTCCGCGACCCCGGGAGCGTCCGCCTCCGGCGTGGGCT
>NZ_JAMXSG010000127.1:0-15929 GCF_024124365.1 Pseudonocardia sp. McavD-2-B | reverse complement strand
GCGGGGCCGGCCCCTCCGGCGTCGCCGTGCGCCCCGGCCTCGGCCATCGCCTCGGCGAACACCGCGACCGGGTCGGCGGCCGCCTCCGCCGAGAAGAAGCGCTCCAGCCCCTGCGCCGCGCCGGCGGCGTTGTGCTCCGCCCGCGGGAACATCGTCGCCTCGTAGCGGGCGACCGCGCCGGTGAGGTCGTGCGGGGTCGCCGCGACCTCGCGGGCCAGGTCGGCGGCGTCGAGCATGGCCGAGTTGGCGCCCTGCCCGGAGAACGGCGACATCAGGTGCGCCGCGTCGCCGATGAGAGTGACCCCCGGGACCGGGTCCCAGCGGTGCCCGACGGGCAGCATCTCCAGCGGCCGCTCGACGATCCGGTCGTCGGCCCGGACGATCAGCTCGCGCAGCTCGGGGGCGAACCCCGCGAACGCGGTGAGCAGCACGGCGCGGGCCGCGGCCGGGTCGTCGAGCACCCCGGCGGTGGTGGTGAGGCCGTGCACGGCGGCCCAGCCGGGCGGACGGCGGAACCCGGCGTAGACGCGGGCCGAGCCGTCGCCGAGCCGCTGGCAGAACAGGGCCCGCCCGGTGGTGCGGGTGGTCATCCCCCCACGTCCGACGAGCGCCTCCAGGCCCGGGAACGACGCGGGCGTGACCCGCAGCTCGACGAAGGTCACCCCGGTGTAGGACGGCGTCGCCGCCGACAGCAGGGGTCGCACCCGCGAGCGTGCCCCGTCCGCCCCGACGACGAGGTCGGCCGTGAGGTGCTCCCGCGTGCCGGGGCCGGTGCCGTCGGGTGGTCCGGCGAGCACGGCGTCGAGCCCGCCGTCGTCACGGTGCTCGACACGGTCCAGCCGCGTGCCCCAGCGCACGGTGCCGGGGGCCAGGGACCCGAGCAGCAGCGCACGCAGGTCACCGCGGTCGATCTCGGGGTTGAACAGCTCGCCGGGGGCGGCCCGCTCGTCGAGCAGGACCGAGCCGTCCGGGGCGAGCATCCGCATGTCCTGGCCCTCGGGCCGGGACACGCGCAGGAACTCCTCCAGCAGCCCGGCGGAAGTCAGCGCGACCTGGCCGCTGTCGCGCTGCATGTCCAGGGTGCCGCCCTGGTCGCGGGTGGTGATGTCGGCCTCGCGTTCGAGCACGGTGACGGCGATGCCGTAGCGCTGCAGGACGCGGGCGAGGGTCAGTCCGCCGGGTCCGGCTCCGGTGACGAGGACGCGCGGTGGGGTGGTCATGGTGGCCTCCGGGTGGGGGAGTGCGAGTGGGTCGGCCACGACTGTAGGTGAAGTCGATTGAAAAGTGTAGTGACTACACTTTCAGAGTGACTGCGCTAATCTGTCGCCGTGACCACGCCCGGACGCCGCGAACGCAAGAAGGCCGCCACCCGCCAGGGCATCGCGGACGCCGCACTGCGCCTGTTCCTCGACCGGGGCTTCGACGAGGTGACCGTCGCCGAGATCGCCGAGGCCGCGGACGTCTCGGTCACCACGCTGTTCAAGCACTTCGGCAGCAAGGAGGCGTTGCTGTTCGACGAGGACACCGAGCAGGAGTCCGAGCTGGTGGCCGCGGTGCGCGACCGCGCGCCGGGCACCGATGTCGTCGACGGGCTGTACGCCTGGCTGCTCGCGCGGGTCGACGGCCCGCCCGCCGCGCGACGGCCGTCGGCGGCCGAGCTGGAGCGGTTCCGCGAGCTGACCGACGCGGCACCGAGCCTGCGCGACCACGCGCGCCGGATGTGGGCCCGGCACGAGGCGGCGCTGGCCGCGGCACTCGCGGCGGACGCCGGGCGCGCCGAGCCGGCACCGGCGGACCGGGTGCTGGCGCACGTCGTCGTCGGGATCCCGCCGCTGCTGCGCGAGCAGGCGGGCCGGGCCCGCGAGCACCTCGACGCGGCGTTCGCCCTGCTCCGCCACGGCTACGACGGGGCTCAGTAGGTGTCGGGTGCCCGGTGGTGCTCGAAGATCAGCGATGTCCGGGTGCCTGCGACCTCCGCCCAGGCGTTGAGCGTCCCGACCAGGTCACGCAGTGCCACGGTGTCGGCGGTCGCGACCCGGATCATGTAGTCGTCGTCGCCGGCGAGGAAGTAGACGTCGCGCACCTCGGGGCGGCGGGACACCCGGGTCACGAACTCGGCGAGCCGGTCGCGGGCGTCGGACTGCAGGCGGACCGAGATCATGGCCTGCAGGGGGTGGCCGGTCGCCGCCGGGTCGACGTCGGCGTGGTAGCCGCGGATCACCCCGTGCTCGCGCAGCGCCCGGATGCGGCCGAGGCACGTCGACGGCGCGATCCCCGCGCCCGCGGCGAGTGAGTTGTTCGGTGTGCGGGCGTCCCGTTCCAGCTGGCGCAGCAGGGCCCGGTCGACACCGTCGAGCCGAACAGGGTTCGACGGTGACGGCCTGATCCGCCGCGGCTCCGAAGATTCATCGTTCACGAAGGCCCTCCGAAAATCTTGTTCAGTTCTGTTGGCACACTATCGATGTTTCTTCACCATTGACGCAGTTGGCGGGCCGAGTGGAGGAGAAGGACATGCGTGTCGCAGTGCCGAAGGAGACCAAGGACAACGAGTTCCGGGTGGCGCTCACGCCCGCCGGGGTGCACGAGCTCGTCGGGCGGGGGCACGAGGTCGTCGTCGAGCACGACGCCGGCGCCGGGTCCGCGATCGCCGACGCCGACTTCAAGGAGGCCGGGGCGCAGATCGTGTCCGACACCGCCGAGGTGTGGGGCTCGGCCGAGCTGCTGCTCAAGGTGAAGGAGCCGATCCCCTCGGAGTACGGCCACCTGCGCCCGGACCTGACGCTGTTCACCTACCTGCACCTGGCCGCGTCGCGCGCCTGCACCGACGCGCTGCTGTCGGCGGGGACGACCTCCATCGCCTACGAGACCGTCACCGACTCCCGTGGCCGGCTGCCGCTGCTCGCCCCGATGAGCGAGGTCGCGGGCCGGCTCGCCCCGCAGGCCGGCGGCTACCACCTCATGCGCTCGGCGGGCGGGCGCGGCATGCTCCTGGGCGGCGTCCCGGGCGCGCCGGGCGCCGACGTCGTCGTGCTCGGTGCCGGGGTCGCGGGGGCGAACGCCATCGCCATCGCCGCCGGCATGCGCGCGACGCTGACCGTGCTCGACGTCGACGTGGACAAGCTCCGCGTGATCGACGAGCAGTACGCCGGTGCCGTGCGCACCCAGTACTCCACCGCGCTGTCCGTGCGCGAGGCGGTGACCGGTGCCGACCTGGTGATCGGCGCGGTCCTGCTGCCCGGGGCCAAGGCGCCGACCCTGGTGTCGAACGAGCTCGTCTCCCAGATGCGGCCCGGCGCCGTACTCGTCGACATCGCGATCGACCAGGGCGGATGCTTCGAGGACTCGCGGCCCACCACCCACGCCGACCCGACCTACCGGGTGCACGACACCGTCTTCTACTGCGTCGCGAACATGCCCGGTGCGGTGCCGCACACCTCGACCCGCGCCCTCACCAACGCGACGCTGCCCCACGTGCTGCGCCTGGCCGACCAGGGCTGGCGGGCCGCGACCGAGGCCGACCCGCACCTCGCCGCGGGCCTGTCGACCCATCACGGCGTGCTCCTCTCCGAGGAGGTCGCGCAGGCCCACGGGCTGGAGCGCGGGACCGTCTGAGGCCGGGCGTGTCGTTGCGCAACCGCATCGTGACCTCAAATCCGCGTTGCATGGCGTGACGCAGACCGCATCGCGGACGTAGTTTCACCGCTCATGACGGTCACGAGCCGTGGTGGCGGCATGTTCCGCACCAAGACGGTCGAGCAATCCATCCGGGACACCGACGAACCGGACACCCGGCTGAAGAAGGACCTGGGGACGATCGACCTGATCGTCTTCGGGGTCGCGGTGGTCATCGGCGCCGGCATCTTCACCCTCGCCGCCAGCACGGCCGGCAACATCGCGGGACCCGCGGTGTCGCTGTCGTTCGTGCTGGCCGCGGTGGCGTGCGGTCTGGCCGCCCTCTGCTACGCGGAGTTCGCCTCCACGGTGCCGGTCGCCGGCAGCGCCTACACCTTCTCCTACGCCACCCTGGGCGAGTTCATCGCCTGGATCATCGGCTGGGACCTGGTCCTGGAGTTCGCGGTCGGCTCGGCCTACGTGTCGAAGGGCTGGTCGGAGTACCTCGCCCAGACCCTCGGCCTGATCGGCATCGAGGTGTCGACCTCGTTCGAGCTGGGGAGCTTCTTCTCCTTCGACTGGGGCGCGCTGTTGCTCGTCGTCGTCCTGGCGTTCCTGCTCTACCGCGGCACGAAGCTGTCCAGCCGGGTCAGCCTGGTGATCACCACGATCAAGGTCGCGATCGTGCTGTTCGTGATCATCCTGGGCGCCTTCTTCATCAACGCGGCGAACTACACCCCGTTCGTCCCGGAGCCCACACCCGGCACCGTCGAGACGGGCACCGGCATCCAGCAGTCACTGCTGTCGTTCTTCGGGGGCGCCTCGTCGAGCGTCTTCGGCGTCTACGGCGTGTTCGCCGCCGCCGCGATCGTGTTCTTCGCCTTCATCGGCTTCGACGCCGTCGCCACGACCGCGGAGGAGACCAGGAACCCGTCGAAGGCGCTGCCCCGCGGCATCCTCGGCTCGCTCGCGATCGTCACCGTGCTCTACGTCGCCGTCGCGCTGGTGATCACCGGCATGGTGCCCTACACCGATCTGGCCACGAAGCCCGACGGCACCCGCGCCACGCTGGCCACGGCGTTCGCCTCGCTCGGCATCAACTGGGCGGCGACGATCATCGCCGTCGGCGCGCTGCTCGGACTCACCACGGTCGTCATGGTGCTGATGCTCGGCCAGATCCGCGTCATCTTCGCGATGTCGCGCGACGGGCTGCTGCCGACCGCGCTGGCGAAGACCAACCGCTTCGGCACCCCGGGCCGGGCCACCTGGCTGATCGGCGTCGTGATCGCCCTGGTCGCGACGTTCTTCCCGGCCCAGGACCTCGAGCAGATGGTCAACATCGGCACGCTGTTCGCCTTCGTGCTGGTCTCGATCGGCGTCGTGATCCTGCGCCGGACCCGGCCCGACCTGCCGCGCGGCTTCCGCACCCCGCTGGTGCCGCTCGTGCCGATCCTGGCCGTGCTCGCCTGCGTGTGGCTGATGCTGAACCTGTCGGTCGAGACCTGGCTGCGGTTCGTCATCTGGATGGTCATCGGCGTGATCGTGTACTTCGCGTACTCGCGGAAGAACTCGATCCTCGGCCGCCGCGAGCGCGGCGACCTCCCCGCCCAGGCGACCTCCTCGGACTGAGACGGCCCCCGACACGGATCGACCGGTACCTGACCGGTGTCACGGCGCGGCCGGGCAGCGCTCAGGTACCGGTGATCATGCGTTCGGCAGGGCGTACCCGGCGAACCGCTCGCGCAGGGTCTTCTTGGAGAACTTGCCGACGCTGGTCTTCGGCACCTCGTCGACCAGTTCCAGGGCGTCGGGGAGCCACCATTTCGCGACCCGGTCGGCGAGGAACTCCCGCAGCTCGTCGAGGGTGAGGGACTCCCCGTCCTCGACGACGACGCAGGCCAGCGGCCGCTCCACCCACCGCGGGTGCGCGACGCCGATCACCGCGGCCTCGGCCACCTTCGGGTGCGCCATGATCTCGTTCTCCAGCTCGACGGTGCCGATCCACTCGCCGCCGGACTTGATCAGGTCCTTGGTGCGGTCGACCAGCCGGAACGAGCCGTACGGGTCGACGGTGGCGACGTCGCCGGTGCGCAGCCTGCCGTCGTCGGTGAACTGGGCGCCGCCGCCCTCACCGCGGTAGTACTCCTTCGCGATCCACGGCCCCGACGCCTGCACCTCACCGGTGGCGTGGTCGTCCCAGGGCATCTCCTCACCGGTCTCGGGGTCGACGATCCGCATCTCCACCAGCGGCATCGGCCTGCCCTGGCGGACGCGGGCGGCGGCGAGCTCGTCGTCGGAGGCGCCGTCGAGGTGCGAGCCGAGCACGCCCATCGTGCCGATCGGGGAGGTCTCGGTCATGCCCCAGATGTGCAGCAGCGGCACCCCGAGCCGGACGCGGTACTCCTCGCACAGCGCCTTCGGGACCGCCGAGCCACCGCAGAAGATCGTGCGCAGCGACGACAGGTCGTGGCCGCCGAGCAGCGGCAGGACGTTCATCCAGATCGTCGGGACCCCGCCGGTCACGGTGACCCGGTGCCGCTCGACGAGGTCGACGATCGCGCCGGGGGACAGGTCCGGGCCGGGGAAGACCAGGTCGGTGCCGGCGAGCAGACAGCCGTAGGGCAGGCCCCAGGCGTTCGCATGGAACATCGGCACCACCGGCATGACGACGTCGCGCTCGGCCAGCGCGGGACCGTCGGCGATCAGCGTGACGAGCGAGTGCAGCATCGTCGAGCGGTGGCTGTAGACCACGCCCTTCGGGTTCCCGGTGGTCCCGGACGTGTAGCACATCGCGGCGGCGGTGTTCTCGTCGTCGACGACGAACCGGCCCGCGTACGGCTCGGCCGCGGCCAGGAGCTCCTCGTAGGACCGGATCCGCGGGTCGTCGGGGACCGCGACGTCGGCGCCGTCGTCGAGCACCACCACGTGCGCGACGCCGGGCAGCCGGTCGACGTGCGGCCAGAACAGCGGCAGCAGGGACCGGTCGACGAAGACGACCTCGTCGCCGGCGTGCTCGGCGACGTAGACGAGCTGGTCGGGGTGCAGCCGGATGTTGAGCGTGTGCAGCACCCGGCCGGTGCACGGGGCGGCGAGGTAGAGCTCCAGGTGCCGGGAGGTGTTCCAGCAGAACGTGCCGACGCGGCCGTCCGCGGAGACGCCCAGGGTGTCCAGGACGGTCGCGAGCCGCCGTACCCGTTCGGCCCACCGGGCCACCGTGACGACGTCCTCGGTGCCGTCCGGTCGAGCGGTCACCATCCGTTTGCGCCCGAACAGCTGCTCCGCGCGGTGGAACACGTGCGGCAGGGTCAGCGGGCGGTCCTGCATCAGTCCGAGCACGTCGATCAACCTACCGGCGGGGGTGACCGCGATCACCCACCTCTCGGGCAGGTGCGGGTCGCAAGGGATCTGCCGCGGACACTCCCTGTGACCGCCCGACCGCAGTACGCTCGCCGTCCATGACCGACGCGTCGCCGGACGACCCGCACTCGCCTGCGGTCTGCCTCGACGTCGGCTCCTGCTCGACCAAGGCCGTGCTGGTGCTGCCCGACGGGACCCCGGCGGGGTTCGCCGAGCACCCCACCACGCCCGACGTGCTCACCGGGGTCGACGCGGCCGTCGCCGCTGCGGCGGCCGCCGCGGGCCGGGGCAGGCGTGCGGCGCCGCGGGTGCTGGCCTGTTCCTCGGCGGGCGGGGCGCTGCGCCTGGCCGTGGTCGGGGCCGAGACGTTGATCGCCACCGAGGCCGGGCACCGGGTCTGCCGCTCCGCGGGGGCCCGGGTGGTCGGGGTGCACCCCGGGCCGCTGGAGACCGACGCGGTGCTGGAGCTGTCGAGCCGCCGCCCCGGGGCGGTGCTGCTGCTCGGCGGTGCCGACGGTGCCGACCCGGCGGTGCTGCTGCACAACGCGGGCAGGCTGGCCCGCACCCGCGGGCACTGGCCGGTGCTGCTCTCGGTCGACGACGACGACGCCCGCGCCGACGCGCTCGGCCTGCTGCTGGCCGGTGGGCGGGCCGTCACGACCTGCCCCAACGTCACGCCGCAGCCGGGCCGGATCGTCGCCGGGCCCGCGCGGGACGCCGTCGCCGCGCTCTACGCCCGGCACGTCCTCGGGGCGGGCACCGGCCGGTTCGGCGCGCTGGTCCACTCCGCCACGCACGCCGCGGTCGGCGCCGGAGCCGGGGTACTGGCCCGGCTGACCGGGACCGGGGTGCTCGTCGTCGACGTCGGGTCGGCGACCACCGACGTGCACCGCGGCGGCCCCGGGCCCGGCCCGGCGGCCGCGACCGTGGAGGGCGATCTCGGGGTGCGCGACGGCGCCGTCGGCGTCCTGACGGAGGCCCAGACCGAGGGCATCGTCGACCCGGTGGAGGCCGACCTGCTCGGCCCGGCCGTCGCCGCGCTGCAGGAGTCGCGGGCCACCGTGCCCGCCGACCGGGGCGCGGCCGCCGAGGACCGCAGGCTGGCCGCGATCGCGGCCGTGGTCGCGCTGCGCAGGCACCTGCGCCACACCGGCGTCCTGGCCGACCCCGCGCACCCCGGGACCGGCCCGGACACCCCCGTCGACGCGGGTGAGATCGGTCTCGTCGTGCTCACCGGGGGCGTGTTCCGCCAGCGCGACGCGGCCGGGCTGGCCGCGGCGGCCCGCACGGTGCGCCATGACGCCGTCCTGGCGCCGCTGCTGGCCCGGGCGGAGGTGCGGGTCGACAGCGAGTCCGTGCTCGCCCCGGCCGGGCTGCTGGCCGCGCACGGCCGCGAGGTCGCGGCGGGCGGGCTGCTCGCCGAGCACCTGACAGGCTGATCACCCCTGAGTTGACACCCCCGCGGTGGCTCGGAACCATGGAGGTCGCGACATCGCCGGGCGCCGAGAGGCGCTGCAGCGGCCGTCACCGGCCGCCACGCTCGGGCCCGGCCGGCACGGACGAGAAAGGGCGCCTGTCTCCGACGAGGAGGGAGGACGCCGTGACCCGTGTACGCCGCTCCTCCTCCCCGCCGGACCGCACCCGTCGTGCCGACGAGTACGACTCTTACGCCTGAGGAGGCGCACCCACCCCATGACCGATCACCCGAAGCTGCAGCACGCCGGCGGCCTGGACTTCGCGATCGCCGACATCTCCGAGGCGGAGTACGGCCGCAAGGACATCCGGCTCGCCGAGAACGAGATGCCGGGCCTGATCGACCTGCGCCGTGAGTACGGGGAGTCCAAGCCGCTGACCGGCGCGCGGATCGCCGGCTCGCTGCACATGACCACCCAGACCGCGGTCCTCATCGAGACCCTCGTCGCGCTCGGCGCCGACGTCCGCTGGGTGTCCTGCAACATCTTCTCCACCCAGGACTACGCGGCCGCCGCGACCGTCGTCGGCCCGCACGGCACCGCGGAGGAGCCGCAGGGCGTCCCGGTCTTCGCCTGGAAGGGCGAGTCGCTGGAGGACTACTGGTGGTGCACCGAGCAGCTGTTCAAGTTCCGTGACGCCGACGGCAACGTCGTCGGCCCGAACATGATCCTCGACGACGGCGGCGACGCCACCCTGCTCGTGCACAAGGGCGTCGAGTTCGAGAAGACCGGCGTCGTGCCGAGCTTCGAGGACGACGACCTGTCGGTCTCCGACGAGGAGCGGGTCGTGTTCGACACCCTGCGCCGCAGCCTCGCCGAGGACCCGCAGCGCTGGACGACGATCAACTCCGACATCCGCGGCGTCACCGAGGAGACCACCACCGGCGTCAACCGGCTGTACCAGCTGGCCGAGCGCGGCGAGCTGCTCTTCCCGGCGATCAACGTCAACGACTCGGTCACCAAGTCGAAGTTCGACAACAAGTACGGCATCCGCCACTCGCTGATCGACGGCCTGAACCGGGCCACCGACGTGCTGCTCGGCGGCAAGGTGGCCGTCGTGGCCGCCTACGGCGACACCGGCAAGGGCTCGGTCGAGGCGCTGGCGGGCCAGGGCGCGCGCGTCATCGTCGCCGAGGTCGACCCGATCTGCGCGCTGCAGGCGCTGCTGGAGGGCCACCAGGTCGCGACCCTGGACTCGGTCATCGAGCAGGCCGACATCATCGTCACGGCGACCGGCAACAAGGACATCCTCACGGTCGACCTGCTCAAGCGGGCCAAGCACCAGGCGATCGTCGCCAACGTCGGTCACTTCGACAACGAGATCGACATGGCGGGCCTGTCCCGCGTCGAGGGCATCAAGAAGATCAACATCAAGCCCCAGGTCGACGAGTGGATCTTCCCGGACGGCCACTCGGTCATCGTGCTGTCCGAGGGCCGCCTGATGAACCTGGGCAACGCGACCGGCCACCCGTCGTTCGTGATGTCCAACAGCTTCTCGAACCAGGTGATCGCCCAGATCGAGCTGTTCACCAAGCACGAGGAGTACAACAAGGACGTCTACCGGCTGCCGAAGCACCTGGACGAGAAGGTCGCGCGGATCCACGTGCAGGCCCTCGGTGGCGAGCTGACCAAGCTCACCAAGGACCAGGCCGAGTACATCGGCGTGGACGTCGAGGGTCCGTACAAGCCGGAGCACTACCGCTACTGAGCGAGAAGCTCGCGGGTCGCGCATCGGTACCGCGTTCTCCGTTCCGACGGCGCGGTGGCCCCTTCCCGGGGCGCCGCGCCGTCGGCGTACCAGGGGGTCACCGTCGGGATGACGATCGAGATCGGGTCGGGTGACGGCTGGGTGCACTGCGCCCGGGGGCACCGGCACTGGGGCCTGTTCGGCGCGGCCGGGCTGCTCGTGCGCCACCGCGACGACGCCGACCCGGCGGGCGTCGACCGGGTGCTGTTGCAGCACCGGGCGTCCTGGAGCCACCACGGCGGCACCTGGGGGATCCCCGGCGGTGCCCGGGACCGGGGGGAGTCCGCGGTGCGGGCGGCGCTGCGCGAGGCGGCCGAGGAGAGCACCCTCGCCGTCGCCGGGCTGGCGCCGGTGGAGGAGTTCGTCGACGACCACGGCGGCTGGAGCTACACCACGGTCGTCGTGCGGACGCCGGACGCGCCGCCGGTCCGGGTGCGCGGCGCGGAGAGCACCGAGCTGCGCTGGGTGCGCACCGACCGGCTCGGCGAGCTGGACCTGCACCCGGGCTTCGCGACGACCTGGCCCACCGTCTCGGAGCTGGGTGCCTGACCTAGGCTCGACCGCCGTGGGGGAACTGGTGGTCGTCGAGGGACTGGACGGTGCGGGCAAGCACACGTTCACCACGGAGCTCGTCGCCGGGCTGCGCGCACACGGCGCCTCGGTCACCACGACGGCCTTCCCCCGCTACGACGACGACGTGCACGCCGAGCTGGCCCGCGACGCGCTCTACGGCCGGATGGGCGACCTCGCCTCCTCGGTGCACGCGATGGCGGTGCTGTTCGCGCTCGACCGCCGGGCCGCCGCGGCCGGGCTGCGTGCGGCGCTCGCCGCGCACGACGTCGTGCTCGTGGACCGCTACGTCGCCTCCAACGCCGCCTACAGCGCCGCCCGGCTCGGCCAGGACGCCGGCGGCGAGGTCGTCGGCTGGGTCCGGGCGCTGGAGATCGACCGGTTCGGCATCCCGGTGCCCGGCCACCAGCTGCTGCTGGCACCGCCCCGGGAGGTCGCCGCGGAGCGGGCGAGGTCGCGCGCGGCCACCGAGCCCGGCCGCGCCCGCGACGCCTACGAGAGCGACGACGGCCTGCAGGCCCGCACCGACGCCGTCTACCGGGAGCTGGCGGCGCGGTCCTGGCTGAGCCGCTGGACGGTGCTCGACGACCCCGCCGCGGCACCGTCGGCCCTCGTGCCCGCCCTGCTGCACCGGTGCTGATCACGGGGCTGGGATAGTGACGTCCATGAAGTCGCGCGTACTGGTGGTCGACGACGACCCGGCCCTGGCCGAGATGCTCACCATCGTGCTGCGGGGCGAGGGCTTCGAGACAGCGGTCGTGTCCGACGGGACGCGGGCACTGCCCGCCGTCCGGGACACCCAGCCGGACGTGGTGCTGCTCGACCTGATGCTGCCCGGCATGAACGGCATCGACGTGTGCCGGGCCATCCGGGCGGAGTCCGGCGTCCCGATCGTCATGCTGACGGCCAAGAGCGACACCGTCGACGTCGTGCTCGGGCTGGAGTCCGGCGCCGACGACTACGTCGTGAAGCCGTTCAAGCCCAAGGAGCTCGTCGCGCGGATCCGGGCCCGGGTCCGCCGCAACGACGCCGAGCCCGCCGAGCAGCTGTCCATCGGCGAGATCGACATCGACGTGCCCGCGCACCAGGTCACCCGGGAGGGCCGGCCGATCGCGCTGACCCCGCTCGAGTTCGACCTGCTCGTCGCGCTGGCCCGCAAGCCGCGCCAGGTGTTCACCCGCGAGGTCCTGCTCGAGCAGGTGTGGGGCTACCGGCACGCCGCGGACACCCGCCTGGTGAACGTGCACGTGCAGCGTCTCCGGTCGAAGGTCGAGCGCGACCCGGAGCGCCCCGAGGTGGTCCTGACCGTCCGCGGGGTGGGGTACAAGGCCGGTCCTCCGTGACCGGCGCGCCGCGGGTGCACCGGCCGTGGTGACGCGTCGCCGCGGACTCCGCACCCGGCTGGCCCGGCTGCCCGGGGCCCGGCGGGTCGCCCGCGCGCTGGGCCCGCTGCGGGTGCAGGCGCACGAGCTGGGCATGCTCATCGCCGCGGCCTGGCGGCGGTCGCTGCAGCTGCGGGTGGTCACCTCGACGCTGGCGCTGTCGTCGGCGGTCGTGCTGGTGCTCGGCCTGGTGCTGCAGAGCGAGATCGCCGAACGGCTGCTGCAGAGCAAGCTCGACGCCGCGATCTCCCAGTCGGACGCGAACCGGCAGGTCCTGGAGGGGCAGCTGGCGAGCGTCGACCCGGACCGCGAGGGCGTGCAGGAGATCCTGGACACCGCCCTGGAACGGCTGACCGACACCACCGGCCCCGGCCGGGCCGGGACGGCCGGGGAGTTCAGCGCCGCGCTGACCACCGGGTCGGCGAACGGGCCCGAGGTGTCCGCCGGCGACGTCGGCCAGATCACTGCGCGCCAGCAGGACATCACCGCCCGCGGGTCGCTGGACAGCCTGAACCGCCAGTACACGACCGTCGACGGCGTCCCGAACCTCGTCATCGGGCAGAAGATCGCCACCGCGGGCCGGGAGCTGCAGTTCTACCTGCTGTTCCCGCTCAACGGTGAGCAGCTGACGCTCGGGCTGGTGCAGAGCACGCTGATCGTCGGCGGGCTGGTGCTGCTGGTGCTGCTGGCCGCGATCGCCAGCCTCGTCACCCGGCAGGTGGTCCGCCCGATCCGGCACGCCGCCGACGTGGCCGAACGCTTCGCCGGGGGACACCTCGACGAGCGGATGGCCGTGCGCGGCGAGGACGAGGTCGCCCGGCTCGCCGAGTCCTACAACGAGATGGCGGGCAGCCTCGCCGCGCAGATCGCCCAGCTCGAGGAGTTCGGGGCGCTGCAGCGGCGGTTCACCTCCGACGTCAGCCACGAGCTGCGCACGCCGCTGACCACCGTGCGGATGGCCGCCGACGTCCTCTACGCCTCCCGCGACGAGCTGCTCCCGGCGCTGCGCCGCAGCTCCGAGCTGCTGGTCACCGAGCTCGACCGGTTCGAGGAGCTGCTCGCCGACCTGCTGGAGATCTCCCGCCTCGACGCCGGCGTGGCCGAGCTGGGTGCCGAACGGGTCGACCTGTCCGCGGTGGTGCGGCGGGCGACCGACGCGGTGCGCGGCATCGCCGCCGACGCCGGCACCGACCTCGTCCTGGACCTGCCGGCGGGCGAGCTGATCGAGGCCGACCCGCGCCGGGTGGAGCGCATCGTGCGCAACCTCGTCGCGAACGCGATCGACCACGGCGAGGGCCGCCCGGTGGAGGTGACGGTGGCCGGCGACGACGCCGCGGTCGCCGTCGTCGTGCGCGACCACGGCGTCGGGCTGCGGCCCGGCGAGGCCGACCTGGTGTTCAACCGGTTCTGGCGGGCCGAGGAGTCGCGGGCCCGGCGCAGTGGCGGCACCGGGCTCGGGCTGTCGATCAGCATCGAGGACGCCCGGCTGCACGGCGGCTGGCTGCAGGCCTGGGGCGAGCCGGGCAACGGCTCGGCGTTCCGGCTGACCCTGCCGCGCGAGGTGGGCGGGCACATCACCGCGTCGCCGCTGCCGCTCGGCCCGCCCGCCGCCGCGGCCGGGGACCGGCGCAACGGCAGCTCGGTGCCGACCCCGCCGCAGGGGATCGGCCGCGACCTGCGCGAGGAGGACCTGTGGCGGCTGCGCCCCGAGGAGCACGCGCCGATGCAGCCCGCCGAGCGCGCCATCATCGACCCGGGCGGCGACCGGTGACCGCCCGCCGTGCGCTGGCGGCGCTGGTCGTGACGGTCGCCGCCGCCGTCGTCGCCGGGTGCGCGACGGTGCCCCAGCAGTCCGACGTGCAGGTGCTGCGCCAGGGCGAGCAGGCCGCCGAGCAGAACCTGAGCGGCCCGATCGAGGACGACGAGCCGCTCGGCCTGGTCCGCGGGTTCGTCTACCGTTCCGGCTCGCCCGACGACCGGCACGCGCAGGCCCGCCGCTACCTGTCGGCGTCGGCGTCGGACTGGGACGACGCGGCGTCGCTGACCGTCCTGGACGAGCGGTTCGACACCGTCGTGTCGCCGGAGAACGGCACACCGGGGCCGGACCGGATGACGGTGCGGGTGCGGGGCACCCGGCTGGGCACGGTCGGGCCGGGCGGGGCGTTCGAGTCCTCCCCCCAGCGGGTCGAGGTCGACGTCGGCGTCGTCCGGGAGGGCGAGCACTGGCGGATCGACCGGCCACCGCCCGGGGTGATGGTCCGGCTGTCGGACTTCCGCTCGCACTACCGCGAGCTGCAGGCCTGGTTCGTCGACCCGGTCCGCCGGATGCTGCTGCCCGACGGGCACTACATCCGCAGCGGGCGTCCCGGCGAGCTCGCGATGGACGCCGTCGACGTGCTGTTGCGCGGGCCGTCCACCGGCCTGGCCGGGGCGGCGGTGACGATGTTCCCGGCGACCGCGCGGATCCGCTCGGCGACGACCGACCCCGCGGCGGGCACCGCGTCGATCGAGCTGACCGGGGTGTCGGGGCTGTCCCCGCAGGACCGGGAGCTGCTCGCCGCGCAGGTCGCGCAGACCCTCGGCGGGGTGGGCGTGCCACGGGTGGAGCTGCTGGCCGACGGCGGACCGCTGGTCCCCGCCACGCCGACGGTGTCGGCCGCGGACCAGGCCGACCTCGTCGCCGGCCCCGGCCGGGCCCCCGCGTTCCCCTACGTCGTCGACGGCGGCCGGGTCCGTCAGCTCAGCGCGACCGGCGTGGCGGCGCCGGTCGCCGGGCAGGCCGGGAACGGCTCGTTCGACATCACCGAGGCCGCCGCGTCCGCGCGCAGCGGGCGGATCGCCGTCGTGTCCCGGGAGTCGACGGGCACCCAGCGGCTGCTCACCGGCCCGCTGGGCGGGGAGCTCACCGCCACCCCGGTGTCCGGCGCCGACGTCCGCTCGCTGAGCTGGAACGGGGCGGGCGACGAGATCTGGGCGGTCGTGAACGGCAGGCTGCGCCGGGTCCTCGTCCCGCCGTCCGGGCCGCCGGTCGAGGGCGCGGTGGACGCGAGCCGGCTGACGCCGCTCGGCCGGATCGGGGACGTCGCGCTGGCGCGTGAGGGTGGCCGGATCGCCGTCGTCGCCGACGGTGCGCTGCTCGTCGGCCCGATCGTCCCGCTCGACGACGGCGAGGTCGTTGTCGGGCCGCTGCGGCGCCTGCGCCCCGGGGACCTCGACGACGTGGTGTCGATCGACTGGCACTCCGCGGACCGGATCGTGGTCGCGTCGGACTCGGACCGCCCCATGTCCGAGGTGAGCGCCGACGGTCTGCGCCTGGACCAGATCCCCGGCACGAACCTGACCGCGCCGCTGGGGGCGCTGGCCGCCGCCGAGGGGCGCCCGCTGTACGTGACCGACCGGACCGGCCTGTGGAGCTACTCCGGCGGCGAGTTCGACGCCTGGCAGCAGGCGGGCGGGACGGGCGCGGCCGCACAGCCGTTCTACCCCGGCTGAGCGGGTCCCGGTGGCCGGATCCCCGGCCT
This sequence comes from Pseudonocardia sp. McavD-2-B, assembly GCF_024124365.1. Taxonomy (NCBI): domain Bacteria; kingdom Bacillati; phylum Actinomycetota; class Actinomycetes; order Pseudonocardiales; family Pseudonocardiaceae; genus Pseudonocardia; species Pseudonocardia sp. McavD-2-B. The sequence continues at coordinate 268 of NZ_JAMXSG010000127.1, read as the reverse complement.
GTGGACAACTCCGGTGGTTGTGGACAACCCGGCTCGGGCGGACTCCGGCGGGGCCGCGGCGACGGTGCCGGGGGCGAGTATCGGAGCCGTGACCCCGACCCGAGCCCCGTCCCCGGCCGCCGCCCTGCTGGACCTCCTCCTGCCCCGGACCTGCGGTGGCTGCGGTGCCGGGCCGCCCGGCAGCGGGGGCTGGTGCCCGGCCTGCGCGCAGGACACCGCAGGCCCGGTGCCGGTCCGCGTGCCCGGCGCCGGCCGGGTCGCGGCGGCC
>NZ_JAMXSG010000126.1:0-16071 GCF_024124365.1 Pseudonocardia sp. McavD-2-B | reverse complement strand
CGGGGCCGGCTACGGCCCGATGGCCGGCGGCGTCCCGGGCGGTCGCGGCGAGACCCGGGACCACCGCAACCGCTACGTCGTCCCCACCGACGAGGTGTTCGACGTCGGGATCACCGCGACCGACGCGGTGCTCGCCCCCGAGGACCCCGGGCGTTGATCAGCCCGGCAGCACCGGCCGCCACGGCTCGGTGTGCCGGTACCAGGCCCACCGCTTGATCTCCCGCGGGTGCGCGACGCCGTCGCGGACGGGCGTCGCACCCGTCGTCCCGATCTGGATCGCCCGCCCGGTCGTGCCGGTCACCCCGCGGCCCGCCGGCACGTGCACGCCCTCGGGCCCCGCGTCGACGACGAGCAGCTTCACGCGGCCGTGCAGCACGCGCGTCGCGTCGCAGTAGGCCTCGCCGTAGAGGTCGGGGATCTCCCCGCGGCCGGCGAGGACGCCGCCGTTGTCGTCGCGCACCAGCGGCATCTCGCGTGCGGTGCCGGACCGGGCGAGGGCGACGGCGTCGTCGAACCGGGGCGGGAGGCCCCAGTTCGCGGCGGCCCGCGACCGCCGGGACACCGGCAGGTAGGCGACCTCGGTCGCGAGCGCGTCGCGCCGGAGCAGCCGGAGGAGCACGGCGGCGAGGTCCGCGTCGTCACCGTGGACGATCAGCCGCGGCACCGGGAGCAGGACGTCGACCTCCGCCTTCCCGGGGCGCGGGCCCACGGTGACCGAACGCACCGCGGGATCGGACACCAGCGACGACGGTGGGCGTTCACGTCGCGCGCCGGGCCGGATACCGTGGAAGGGAAGCCGGTGACGACGCTGCGGCAGGCAGTCGAGGAGAACCGCTTCGGGATCGGTCGGAACCACTGATCGAGTACCCTCCTCGCCGCGGAAACCGGAAATCACGCCCGGTCCCGCGACCGTGACGAGCGTGTGTGAACTGGAGTCTCTTACATGCCCGCAATCGTGTTGATCGGCGCCCAGTGGGGCGACGAGGGCAAGGGCAAGGCGACCGACCTGCTGGGCGGGCAGTTCGGCTGGGTCGTCCGCTACCAGGGCGGCAACAACGCCGGGCACACCGTCGTCACGCCGGACGGCCGCGACTTCGCGCTGAAGCTCATCCCGTCCGGGATCCTGTCCCCGGGCGTGAAGAACGTCATCGGCAACGGGGTCGTCGTGAACCCCGAGGCGCTGATCGAGGAGAAGGCCGGGCTGGAGCGGCGCGGCGTCGACACCTCCGGCCTGCTGATCTCGGCCGACTCGCACCTGATCATGCCGTACCACGTAGCGATCGACCGGGTCACCGAGCGCTACCTGGGCAAGGCCAAGATCGGCACGACCGGCCGCGGCATCGGTCCCGCCTACCAGGACAAGGTGGCCCGGGTCGGCGTCCGCGCCGCGGACCTGCTCGACGAGAAGATCCTGCACCAGAAGGTGGAGGCCGCCCTCGAGCTGAAGAACCAGATCCTGGTCAAGGTCTACAACCGGCGCGCGCTGGACTTCAACGAGGTCGTGGACACCGTCCTGGAGCAGTCGAAGGAGTTCGCCGACAAGATCGTCGACACCCGGCTGCTGCTGAACCAGGCCCTGGAGCGCGGTGAGACGCTGCTGCTGGAGGGCTCGCAGGGCACCCTGCTCGACGTCGACCACGGCACCTACCCCTTCGTGACCAGCTCGAACCCGACCGCGGGCGGCGCGTCGGTCGGTTCCGGCATCGGCCCGAACAAGATCACCCGCGTGATCGGGATCCTGAAGGCCTACACGACCCGCGTCGGGTCCGGCCCGTTCCCGACCGAGCTCCTCGACGAGATGGGCGAATGGCTGCGCAAGACCGGCGGTGAGGTCGGCGTCAACACCGGCCGTGCGCGGCGCTGCGGCTGGTTCGACGCCGTCATCGGCCGGTACGCGGTCCGCGTCAACGGCATCACCGACGTCTTCCTGACCAAGCTGGACGTGCTGTCCGGGCTGGAGTCGGTGCCGATCTGTGTCGGCTACGAGGTCGACGGCCACCGCGTCGACGAGATGCCGATGACCCAGACCGGCTTCCACCACGCCGTCCCGGTCTACGAGGAGATGCCCGGCTGGGTCGAGGACCTCTCCGGTGCCCGCACCTGGGAGGACCTGCCCCCCGCCGCGCAGGCCTACGTGCAGCGGATCGAGGAGCTCACCGGCGCGCCGGTGTCCGCGATCGGCGTCGGCCCCGGGCGGGACCAGACGATCACCCGCTGACCGGCTGCGCCGGCGGCGTCACGACGACCGTCGGCGCTCGTCGCGGACCGGTGTCACCAGGATCGCGGCCAACGGTGCCGCGGCGGCGATCGCGAACGCCGCCGCGTAGCCGGTCGCGCCGACCAGGGCGCCGAGCGCGGCCGGGACCACTGATGCGACGGCGTTCTGGCCGGTGTTCTGCACTCCCAGCGCGCGCCCCGACCAGGCGGGTCCGGCGATCTCGGCGGTGCTGGTGAACGCCAGCCCGTTCGGGGCGACCGTCACCACCGCCCCGACGGCGAGCATCGTCACTGCCAGCCATCCGGCGACGGCGTCGCCGAGCGCGAACAGCAGCAGCACCGCGGCCGCGGCGGCCGCGACCTGGCGCATCGGGCGCAGCCGGGACCCGACCCGGTCCGACCAGACCCCGGTCGCGATCCGGCCGACCGCCCCGGCGATCTGCCCACCGGCGACGAACGCGCCCGCCGCCGCCACGTGCCACTTCTGCTCGCGGACCAGGTACTCGGTCGCGAACGACGCCACCGCGAACTGCGAGACCACCAGCAGTGCACTCGCGCCGTGCACCCGCCACAGGACCGACGTCCCGTAGGGGGAGCGCTCCGGCTCGGCCCCCGCGGGCCGCGGCGCCCGGGGCGGGTCCGGCGCCAGCGTCGCGACCAGCACCGACGCGACGACGCACAGCACCGCGGGCAGCAGCAGCGCCCGGAACGGCCCGACGGCTGCGGCCAGGGTCGGCAGCGTCAGCCCGGCCACGGCGACGCCCAGCGGCTGGGACGTCTGCCGGATCCCCATCGCGGTGCCGCGCTCGTGCGCGGCGAACCAGCCCATCACCATCCGGCCGCTGGCGGCGAACACCGACGCCGCGCCCGCGCCGCCCAGGCCGAGCAGCACCAGCAGCAGCGGTCCGGGCCCGATCGGCAGCAGCGCCGCACCCGCGACGGCCGCCGCGCACAGCGCGAGCCCGACCGTCATCACCCCGCGTTCGCCGGACCGGTCGGCGGCGGCGCCCCACAGCACCAGCGTGCACAGCAGACCGACCGTCGGTGCGCCGACGTAGGCGCCGACCTGGGCCAGCGACAGTCCCTCCGTGTCACGCAGCAGCGGCACCACGAACGGCAGCCCGTAGACGAACGAGCAGGCCGCGGTCTGGGCGAACACCCCGACGGCCAGCACCAGCCAGCGACGGCGGGTACGGGTCACGTCGACGGAGGTCATGTACCCACGCTAAGCATCTGTCCCACGATCCGGCCATTCGTTCCCGGATCGTGGGACGGAGTGCGGTGGGTCAGGAGGCGCAGTTCCCGGTGTCGGCGGGGGACGACGCGCCGCTCGCGGCCACGTTCAGCGCCTGCCCGACCTGCTCGGCCGTCAGCACGAAACCGGTCTCGGTGTCGTCCAGCGCGGCGCCGAACACGACGCCGACCACCCGCCCGTCGGGGGTGATCATCGGGCCGCCGGAGTTGCCGGAGCGCACCACCGCGCGGACGGTGTAGACGTCGCGCAGCACGCTGCCCTGCTCGTAGATGTCCGGGCCGCGCAGCCGGATCCGCTCGCGGATCTTGCCCGGGGTGACCGTGTACGGGCCGTCCAGCGGGTAGCCCAGGATGATCACGTCGTCGCCGACGCGGGCCGGGTCCGGGCTGAACTGCAGCGGCTGCTCCTCGAGGTCGGGCACGTCGAGCACGGCCACGTCGACCTCGGGGTCGTAGTGGACGACCTGGGCGTCGAGCTGGCGGGCCCGGCCGCTGGACGTCGTCACCTCGACGGTGGTGCTCGACGTCCCGGCGACGACGTGGGCGTTGGTCATCACCCGCTGCGGGGCGACGACGAACCCGGTCCCCTCCAGGGCGCGACGGCAGGACGGGGCGCGCCCGCGGACCTTCAGCACCCGGTCGCGGACCTCGGTGACCACCGGGGACTGCGCGAGCGCGGAGTCCGGCGGGCCGACCGCGGCGACCGGCGTCCGCGAGAACGGGCTGACGACGTCGGGGAAGCCGGAGTCGTCGAGGAGCTGGCGCAGCTCGGCCGGGAGCTTGCGCGCGGCGTCCGGCATCACGTCGTCCACGCCGGCGAGCACCCGCGAGTCGCGCAGGCCGCTGGTCAGGGTGGAGAAGCTCGTCGAGGACAGCGGCAGCGCGATCAGCCAGGCCGCCACCACCACCGCGACCGCCTGCACGCCGGCACCCAGCGTCGAGTCGACCCTGAGGGTGCCCTCGCCGCGGATCCGGTCGCGGATGAACCGTCCGAGGTAGACGCCCGTCGCCTCACCGAGCGCGACGAGCAGCACCACCACGCCGATCCCGAGCAGCACCTTCCCCTGCTGGGACTCCACCTGCCCGGCCAGCAACGGGGCGAGCCGCAGCCCGAGCACCGCGCCGGTCAGTACGCCGGCGAACGACAGCAGCGCCACCGCGACCCCGTGCCGCCAGCCGGACGCCGCGGCCAGCAGGGCGAGGATCACGACGACGACGTCGACCCAGCTGATGCTCACCGGTCCACCACGCCGTGGTCGTCCACCCGGCCTCCTTCCGGTTCGTTCCGCCGGGCGCGGGCCCAGGCGTCGTCGAGATCGAGGACCCGGCCGGCGTCCCAGGGACGCTCCCAGCCGGAACGCTGCAGCAGTGCGGACAGCAGGCCCGCGGTGAAACCCCAGACCATCAGGCCCGCGGCGTCGAAGGCGGGGCCGGTGTGGCCACTGGGGCCGCGCACGGTGAACCGGTTCGCCGGGTCGGTCAGGACCTCCACCGGGACCCGGACGACCCGGGCGACCTCGGCGGTGTCGACCACCCGTACCGGAGACGGCGACGCCCAGTGCGCCAGCACCGGGGTCACCAGGAACCCGGTGGGCGGGATGAACAGGTCCGGCAGGAGGGCCAGCGGTACCACCCCGGACGGGTCCAGTCCGGTCTCCTCCCGGGCCTCCCGCAGCGCGGCGTGCACCGGGCCGGTGTCGGTCGGGTCGAGCCGCCCACCGGGGAAGGCGACCTGCCCGGCGTGCGAGCGCAGCGTCGCCGCGCGCTCGGTGAGCAGCACGTCCGGCCCGCCCGACTCCCCGTCGGTGAACAGCATCAGCACCGACGCCCGGCGCGGCTCGCCGTTGTCGGGCTGCAGCCGTCGCCAGCCGAACCAGGCCGGGTCCAGGCCCAGCGCCCCGTCGACGAGCGGGCGCAGCGACGCCGGCGCCGCCGCGGGGTCGGGGTCGGGCACCTGCGGCACGCCCGCCTGCGCGGTCACCGGAACCGCTCCACGGCGGCCGCGACGTCGTCGGCGGTGCGGAACGGGATGGGCGGGTCCACCATCGCGACGCCGCCGTCCGCGCGAGTCACGTAGCTGACCGGGAGCAGCGGCGGGGTGTCCAGCGCGCGGCGCACGGCCCGCTGCGGGTCGGTCACGGCCGGCAGGGTGACCCCCAGCTGCGCGGACAGGGCCAGCGCGGCCACCGGGTCGTCCTGCACGTCGACGGTGAGCACCGGCAGTGCGCCGGGGCGCTGTGCGTAGGCCTGCAGCGCGGGCAGTTCGTCGCGGCACGGCACGCACCACGACGCCCAGAAGTTGACCAGCGTCGGACGCCCGGTCAGAGCCGCGCCCAGGTCGGTACTGCCGTCGGCGCCCAGGCACGGCACGGTGATCCCGGCGAGCGGACCGGCCGGGGTGCGGCCGGACGGGGCGGGGCACGGTGCCAGCCGGGCCGAGGCCCGCGCGGCGGCCAGTGCCTGCGGGTCCGCGGCGGCGAGGTCGGTCTCGGGCCGGTCGGCCGGGGCGGCGCTCGCCGCGGGACCGGCGCCGCCGCTCCCGCCGGGGGCGGGGCCCGAGGGCCACAGCGCCCAGACCGCGATCGCGACCAGGACGACGACGACCACGGTCGAGACGATCTCGGAGCGGGAGGCGCCTGTCCGGGTCACCGGCCGTCCCCGGGCGGCCCCGCGATCCCCGCGAGTGCGAGCAGGTGGTCCCGCTCCGGGCCCTTGACCAGCGCCGCGGCCTCGCCCGGGTCGGTGGGGCCGAGCCCGAAGGCGGGACAGTCCGCCGCGAGCGTGCAGGCGCCGCAGGCCGGCTTGCGCGCATGGCAGACCCGGCGGCCGTGGAAGATCACGTGGTGGGACACGATCGTCCAGTCCCGCCGCGGGACGAGCTCGCCGATCGCGTGCTCGACCTTGACCGGGTCCTCCTCGGTCGTCCAGCCCCAGCGGCGGACCAGGCGTCCGAAGTGGGTGTCGACGGTGATCCCGGGGACCCCGAACGCGTTGCCGAGGATGACGTTCGCGGTCTTGCGCCCGATGCCGGGCAGCTTCACCAGCTCGTCCAGCGTCGACGGCAGCTCCCCGCCGTGCCGCTCGACGACGGCGGCGCCCAGCCCGGTCAGCGACGTCGCCTTGTTCCGGTAGAAGCCGGTGGAGCGGATCAGTTCCTCGAGCTCCGTCCGGTCGGCGCCCGCGTAGTCCGCGGCGGTGGGGTACCGGGCGAACAGCGCGGGGGTGACCTGGTTGACCCGCTCGTCGGTGCACTGCGCGGACAGGATCGTCGCGACGGCGAGGTCCAGCGGGGTGGTGAAGTCCAGCTCGCAGTGCGCGTGCGGATAGGCCTCCGCCAGCGACCGGAGGATGCGGTTGACCCGGCGCGCTCGCCCGATCGGGCTCTCCCCGGCCGCGACGCGCGCGGCCAGACCGGCGGCGGCGCGGGGGGTGGGCCGCGACGCCCGCGACGGCCGTCCGGCGGAGGTGCTCACGTGACCGAGCGTACGGGTGGGCACCGACAGTCGTGTCACGGTGTCGCGCCGTTGCACCGCTCGCCGCCGGGCGCGGTCCGGTCCCCGCCGGGTGGTGTTCGACCGGCCGGCGCGGCGACGCGTCCGACGAGCGGTGCGCGCACCCGGCCGGGTGTGCGCCGAACGGGCTACGAGGTCACGGTCGCGTCACGAAGACGTCGACGCGGCCACCCCCGACCGGCCGGGCTGCGAACCCGTACGAGAGGATCGGAGTTGCCATGACTGCCTGGTTGAGCGTTCTCGTCCCGCTGCTCGTGATGTTCTTCGCGCTCGGTATGGAGCGCGTGGAGTCCCGCATGCGGGAGTCCACCGTGCGCCAGGACGAGCTGGACGAGATGCTCGAACAGCCGCGTCCGGACGAGGTCCGTGCCCTGTTCCGGTCCGGCACGGGCCGCGCGCTGGAGCTGTTCCGGCTGCGTAACCGGCGCCGCCGGGGGGCTCGTCGGAGCCAGGTCCCGTCGGCCTGACAAGATCGCGTACGGGTGCGTGACAGCGCCCCGCGACGAATCGGACCCGATCGGATGTCAATCCGATCGGGCCAGTGGTGCGCACGTGTGTGGCGAAGACCTCTACACTGACGCGCCGACGACCCGCCGTGACGACACGGCCGGTGAACGAGGAGCATTGCAGTGGACGAGGTACTGATCCGGGCAGGGATCTTCCAAGGTGTGGAGCCCCAGGCCGCCGAGGCGCTGGCCGAAGCTCTGGAGACTGCCGAGTTCTCCCGCGGGCAGGTCATCTTCTCCGAAGGTGAGCCCGGTGACCGCCTCTACATCGTGTCGGGCGGGAAGGTGAAGCTCGGCCGGAAGTCCCCCGACGGCCGGGAGAACCTGCTCATGGTGGCCGGCCCGTCGGACATGTTCGGCGAGCTGTCGATCTTCGACCCGGGCCCACGCACGTCGTCGGCGACCGCGGTCACCGAGGTGCGCTGCTACACCATGGACCGCAGCGCGCTGCGGGAGTGGATCGGCAAGCGTCCGGAGATCGCCGAGCAGCTGCTGCGCGTGCTGGCCCGTCGCCTGCGCCGCACCAACAACATGCTCGCCGACCTGATCTTCACCGACGTGCCGGGCCGTGTGGCGAAGTCGCTCCTGCAGCTCGCGCGCCAGTTCGGCTCCCAGGAGTCGGGGCTGCTGCGGGTCACCCACGACCTCACGCAGGAGGAGATCGCCCAGCTCGTCGGCGCCTCCCGCGAGACCGTGAACAAGGCGCTCGCCGACTTCGCGCACCGTGGCTGGCTGCGTCTCGAGGGCAAGAGCGTGCTGATCCTGGAGCCGGAGCGGCTCGCGCGGCGCGCGCGCTGAATTCTCTGGTACGGGCGTCCCAGATCGTGTGATGCTGGGGCGTGCCCGCCGCTCTCTCCGACTACCGCGCCGCCCTGGGCACCCCCGGGGCGGCCGCGCCGGTCTGTGCCTCCGTCCTCGGTCGGTTCCCGATCGCGATGCACAGTCTCGCCACGCTGCTCTACGTCCGTGAGGTCCACGGCTCCTACGCCGTCGCCGGAGCGGTCTCGGCGGCGCTGCTGATCGGGACCGCGGTCGGCACGGTCGTGCAGGGGCGGGTGCTGGACCGGCTGGGCCCGACCCGGCCGATGCTGGTGCTCGTCGCGGTCTACCTGCTGTGCGTCACCGGGCTGGTGCTGAGCATCGAGTACCGGGCGGCGCTGCCGCTCACCGTCGCGGTCGCGGTCGTCACCGGGCTCGCGACGCCGGCGTTCGAGGGGTCGTCGCGGGCGCTGTGGTCGGACCTGACCCCGCCCGGGCGGCGCCGCGAGGCCGCCTACACCTACGAGGCGATCAGCCTCGAGATCTTCTTCATCATGGGTCCCGCGCTGGCCGCGGTGCTGGTGGTGGCGACGCCGTGGCCGGGCACCGCGCTCGTCGTCGCGGCGACCGCGGAGATCGTCGGTACCACCTGGTTCGCGCTGACCGCCGCCGTACGACGCCGCTCGGCCCGCATCCGCGCCGAGCGCGCCGACGGGTCGCTGCCGGTCGAGGCCGGGCTGCTCGGGGTGTTCCGGCGCCCCGGGCTGCGGACGGTGGCGCTGGCGTCGCTCGGGTTCGGGCTGGTGGCGGGGACCGCCGAGGTCGGCGTGATCGCCGCGACCGCGTTCGCCGGCTCGCCCGCCGCCGGCGGGGTCCTGCTCTCGCTCTGGTCGGTGGTCTCGGTGCTGACCGGGGTGCTCTACGGGATGCGGCCCTGGCCGCGGCCGTTGCATCTGCGGCTGCCGGTCCTGCTCGCCGGCTTCGCCGTCCTGGTGACGGCGATGGGGCTCGTCTCCCCGCTCGGCTCGCTGGTGCTGCTGGCCGTGGTGATGATGGTCGCCGGCGCGCTGATCACCCCGCAGGTCACCGCGCACTCCCTCGGCGTCGAGCAGACCGCTCCGGCGGGGTCGGCGACCGAGGCGTTCAACTGGATGGTGATGGCCGCGGTGCTCGGGGTCTCGGTCGGGCAGGCCCTGTCCGGCGTCATGATCGACCTCGTCGGGCCGGGCGGTTACGCGACGGGCGGCGCCCTGGGGCTGCTCGTCGCGGGGCTGCTGTGGCTGCGCCGCGGCTCGGTCGCCGACACCGAGCCCCGCGTCGTCGCGGCCGGGAGCCGGGCGTGAGCGGCGCCGGGGAGCTGCGGCGGCTGCGCGACGTCGTCGCCGGTGACATGGCCGGCGCGGACGTCGCGCACGATCTCGGGCACCTCGACCGGGTCGCCGGGCTGTCGGCCCGGCTCGCGGTGCGGGAGGGCCTGGACGGGTTCGTCGCCGCCGTCGCCGCCTATGTGCACGACCACCACCGGGCCGCCGAGGCCCGGCTCGGCCGCGTCGTCGCCCCCGCGGAGGTCCGCGACGACGCCCGGGACGCGCTGCGTCGCGGCGGGGTCGCCGAGCAGCTGTGGGACCCGGTGCTCGACGCCGTCGAGGCCACCGGCCGGTACTCGTTCTCCGCGGCGGTGTCGGCGCCCACGGCGGACCGGATCGCGGCCTGCCTGCACGACGCCGACATGCTCGACGCGATGGGCGCCACCGGCATCGCCCGCGCGTTCGCCTACGGCGGCGCGATCGGCGAGCCCCTGTGGGACCCGGACGCGGGCGTCGCGACCGGTGGCTACCGGTCCGGGCCGACCGGCTCGGTCGTCGCCCACTTCCACGAGAAGCTGCTGCGGCTGCGCGGCGAGCTGCGCACCGCCGCCGGCCGCGAGATGGGCGAGCGGCGGCACGCGGCCCTGGAGGAGTTCCTGCGCCGGTTCCGTGAGGAGTGGGTCGACGCCCACGGCGACTCCGACGGCGCCCCGCCCGGGGTCTAGATCGGGTCGAGGATCCGCTTCAGGAACTGCCGGGTGCGGGGTCGTTCCGGCTCGACCAGCACCCGCGACGGCGGACCGGACTCGGCCACCACCCCGCCGTCGACGAAGAGGACCTGGTCGGCGACCTGCTGGGCGAAGCGGATCTCGTGGGTGACGATGACCATCGTCCGGCCCGCCGTCGCCAGGTCCTTGATGACCCGCAGGACGTCGCCGACGAGCTCGGGGTCCAGCGCCGAGGTGGGCTCGTCGAACAGCATCAGCTGCGGGTCGAGGGCCAGCGCGCGGGCGATCCCGACGCGCTGCTGCTGGCCGCCGGAGAGCTGGTACGGGTACTGGTCGGCCTTCTCGGCCAGCCCCACCTGGTCCAGCAGCCGCCGGGCGTCGGCGGTCGCGTCGGCCCGGGGGCGCCGCTGCACGATCACCGGGCCCTCGATGACGTTCTCCAGGACGGTGCGGTGCGGGAACAGGTTGTGCGACTGGAACACCATCGCGGTCCGGGACCGGAACCGGGCCAGCGTGGACCGGTCGACGGGGGCGCCGAAGTCGACGGCCAGGTCGCCGATGGTGATCACCCCGGCGTCGGCCCGGTCCAGCGCGTTCAGGGCACGCAGCACCGTCGTCTTACCCGACCCGGACGGCCCGATCACCGCGGTGACGGTCCCGGCCGGGACATCGAACCCGATGTCGCGCAGGACCTCCAGCGTCCCGAAGGACTTCCGCAGGCCCCGGACGGTCAGCAGGTCGCTCATCGCGCCACGTACCTCTCCAGCCGCGTCTCCACCCGTACCTGCACGGACGAGAGGATCAGGCAGACGATCCAGTAGTACACCGCGGCCACGCCGTAGAGGGCGAAGAAGTCGAACGTCGGCGCCGCGGCCAGCTGGGCGACCCGCAGCAGCTCGGTCACCAGGATGGTCGAGGCCAGCGAGGTGTCCTTGACCAGCGAGATCAGCGTGTTCGACAGCGGTGGGACGGCGGTGCGCGCGGCCTGGGGGAGGATCACGCGTCGCAGCGTCGTCGGGTACCCCATGCCGATGGTCTGCGCGGCCTCCCACTGTCCCTTCGGGATGGACAGGATCGCCGCCCGGATGACCTCGGCCGCGTAGCCGCCGACGTTGAGGCTGAACGCGATCACCGCGGACGGGAACGGGTCGATCACCAGCCCGAGCTGCGGGAGCGCGTAGAACACGATGAACAGCTGGACCAGCAGCGGCGTGCCGCGCACCACCGAGATGTAGGCGCGGGCCAGCCAGGACAGCGGTCTGATCGAGGAGATCCGGGCCAGCGCCAGCAACAGGGCCAGGACCAGCCCGATGACGAAGCTGATCGCCGTCAGCGGGATGGTCATCGTGACCGTCGCCCTCAGCATCGGCCACAGGTTGCGGGCGATCAGCTCCCAGGTGGCGGGATCCATCTACTTCCCGCTGACGTCGCTGCCGAAGTACTTCTCGGACAGCTGCGTCAGCGTGCCGTCGGCCCGCAGCTCGGCCAGCGCCCGGTCCACGTCGGGCATCAGGCCGCTGTCCTTGCGGGCGGCGAAGGCCTGCTCGCTGGTGTCCCCGGTGGTGCCGGCGACCTTGATGCCCGTGTCCCCGGTCGACTTCTCGTACTCCCCGACGGCGAGGTTGTCGTTGACGGTGGCGTCGACCCGGCCGTCCTTGACGAGCTGGACGGCCTGCACGAAGCCCTCCACCGCCTCGACGTTCGCGCCGGCGCCGCGGGCGACCTCGGCCCAGTTGCTGGTCGCGGACTGCGCGGTGGTGCGGCCCCGCAGGTCGGCGAGGGTCCGGATCGCGGTGTCGTCGGCGCGGGTGACGATCACGCCCTCGGACACGGTGTAGGGGGTCGAGAGGTCGTACCTCGCCTTCCGCTCGTCGTTGACGGTGACCTGGTTGGCGACCAGGTCGATCCGCTGCGACTCCAGCGCGGCGAAGATCGAGTCCCACGGGATCTGGACGAACTCGACCTCCTTGCCCAGCTTGGCGCCGACCGCACGGGCGACCTCGACGTCGTAGCCGGTCAGCTGCCCGTCGGGGCCCTGGAAGCTGAAGGGGCTGTAGGTCCCCTCGGTGCCGACGCGCAGCGTGTCGGACCCGCCGCTGCTGCAGCCGACGAGGGTGGTGAGGGCCAGCAGCGCGGCGGCCAGGGCCAGGATCGTGCGACGCACGGGGTCTCCTTCGGGCGGAACGGGGCCGACGGATGGCGATGCCCCGTCGGGATGCGGGGACCCTAGGCCGGTCGGTCGTGTCGGTTCAACGCTCCGTGCGGTCCCGTTCATCCACGCAGGTGATCCAGCTGTGCGCGCACGGACAGCTCGGCGGCGTCCCACAGCGAGGTGTCGACGTCGGCGTAGACGATCTCGACGACGTCGCGTGCCGAGGCGTCGGGCCCGAGCCGCTCCAGCGCGGCCCGCACCTGCTCCAGCCGCTGCTCGCGGTGGGCGAGGTAGTGCCGCGCGGTGTCGGCGGCGTCCGGGAGCTCCGGACCGTGCCCGGGGAGGACCGGGGTGCCCGCGGGCAGCTCCGCGATCCGGCGCAGCGAGTCCAGGTAGGGCCCGAGGGTGCCGTCGGGGTGGGCGATGACGGTGGTGCCGCGGCCGAGCACGGTGTCGCCGGAGAGCAGCGCGACGCCGTCGGAGCCGGGGCCGCGCAGCAGCAGCGACACCGAGTCCGAGGTGTGGCCGGGGGTGGTCAGCACCTCCAGTTCGACCCCGCCACCAGCGACGACGGCGCCGTCGACCAGCGGGGTGGTCCCCGACGCCAGCGACGGGTCCGCGGCGAACACGGGTGCCCCGGTCAGCTCGACGAACCGGCCGATCCCGCCGGCGTGGTCGTGGTGGCGGTGGGTCAGGACGACCGCGGCCACCGGCGGGCCGTCGGCCAGCGCCTCCAGGTGCGTGCCGTCGTCCTCACCCGGGTCGACGACGATCCGGTCGTACGCGTCCGACACCGCGAGGACCCAGGTGTTGGTGCCCTCCAGGGTCATCGGGCCGGGGTTGTCCTGCAGCAGCACCGACGCAAGCGGGTGCGCGGCGCGCAGGGCACCGTAGAGCGGGTGGCTCACCGGGTCGTCTCCTCGTAGATCCAGTCGGGGTCGCCGGGCAGGGTGATCGTGACGACCCTGCCCTCGCGCCGCACCTCGGGGGTGATCGGCTCGATGTCGCGCGCCGCGGCGGCGGCCAGCACCTCGCCCGCACTGTCGTGCCGGTGCAGCTCCTGCAGGGTCCGCAGAGTGGGCGGCATCAGCTCGAGGTCGCCGTCGTCGTAACCGGACAGGGCCTCGGCCGGGCTCCACCAGCGCGCCTCGACGGCCTCGGTGGTGGCGTCGTCGGCGACCTGGCCGTCCGGCACGCGGGCGACGAGGAACGCGGTGTCGTAGCGCTTCGGGTTGCGCGGCGGGGTGATCCAGCGGGACCACGGGACCAGCAGGTCCGCGCGCAGCTCCAGGTCGTGCGCCGCGAGCAGCCCCGGCAGCGTGATCCGGCGGGCGACGAGGTCGTCCCGCCAGGTCGCGGCGGCGTCCAGCCGGCCGGGCTCGGTGCCGGCGGGGGCGGCCAGCAGCACGCCGCACTCCTCGAACGTCTCGCGGACGGCGGCCGTCACCAGCGCGGCGGCCAGGTCCGCGGGCTGGGCCAGCCGGGCACCGAACCGTTCCGGCTCCGGTCCGCGCCACCGGGCGGGGTCCGGCTCGTCACCGGCGGAGACCCCGCCGCCGGGGAACACGGTCATGCCGCCGGCGAACGCCATCCCGGCCACCCGCCGCTGCAGGAAGACCTGCAGGTCACCGGTGCCCGGCTCGTCGCGGACCAGCAGTACGGTCGCGGCGGCCCTCGGCTCGACCGGCTGCGCTGCCGGATCATCGCTCATGGCCGCCGACCCTAGGTCATGATCGGGGCCGGTCGGCGGTGAGAATGCCCGCATGCGTATCGGACTGCTCGGCGCCGGGCCGTGGGCGCGCCAGGTGCACGCCCCCGCCATCGCGGCGCATCCCCGCTGGTCGGCGGCCGGGGTGTGGGCGCGACGGCCGGAGGCGGCCGCCGGGATCGCCGCGGTCTCCGGTGGTCCGGTGCACGCCTCGGTCGAGGACCTGCTCGACGCGTGCGACGCCGTCGCGTTCGCCGTTCCGCCCGCCGTGCAGGCCGAGCTGCTGGAGCGGGTGGTGGCCGCCGGGAAGCACGTCGTGCTGGAGAAGCCGCTCGCCGCGGACCTGCCCGCCGCGGAACGGGCCGCCGCCGCGGTCGCGGCCTCGGGCGTCCGGTCGGCGACGATGCTGACCCTGCGGTTCGACCCGGCGATCCGGGCCTGGCTCGACGCGGTCCCGGCCGGCGCCGGCGGTCCCGGGACGACCGCGACCGCCCGCTGGCTGTCCGGGGCGCTGCTCGGCGGGCCGTTCGCGGCGTCGTCGTGGCGGGCCGAGCACGGGGCGCTGCTCGACGTCGGCCCGCACGTCGTGGACCTGCTCGACGCGGCGCTGGGACCGGTCGTCGACGTCGACCACGCCCACCGCGACGAGCCCGACCTGTGGCGCATCGGCCTCGTCCACGACGGCGGCGCCCGCAGCTCGGTGGTGCTGTCGCTGCGTGTCCCGGTGGATCCGACCGACTTCGAGGTGGCGCTGGTCGGCGGGCTCGGGGAGGACGGCCGCGGCCGGTACGTGCTCGACCGTCGCCCGGCCGACGCGGTCGCCTGCTTCGGCGCGCTGCTCGACGACCTCGCCGACGCGATCGGCTCCGGCGCCGACCTCCCGGTGGACGCCGCACGGGCGCTGCACCTGCAGCGGGTGATCGACCGGATCGTGCGCGCGGTCGGCTGATCCCCGCACCGGCCGCCGGGCCCGGCCGGGCTCAGCCCCGGTCGGTGCGGGCGGTGCCGTTGCGCGGGGTCGGCTCGCCGCCGTTCTCGCGGGCCGCGAGCTCCTCGTGGAGGCGCTGCAGCAGGTCCTGTTCGGTGGGGGTGAGCCGGTCGGCCAGGCCCCCGGCGGGGCGGGGTCGCGGCCGCGGCCTCGGCGCGGGTGCGTCCGCGGGCCCCGTCGTGGGGTCCTCCGCCGGACCCGGCGCGGGGTGCTCCGTCGCCCGTGCGGGGGGCTCCGTTGCGGGGGCGACGACGTCGGCCGGTTCCGTGGGGTCCTCCACGGTGCCGTCCCACCCGGTGGTGTCCCGCTCGGTGGCGTCCCACTCGTCCGGCTCGTCGTCGGTGAGCAGGAGGTGCCGGGGGCGGCGCTCCCCGTCGGCCGGGGCCAGGGGTGTCGGGGCGCGCAGGATCGGGACTCCCGGAGGTGGGGTGGGGGCCTCGTCGACGGGGTCGGCCTCGTCGGCCGGGGGCCGGGGGCCGGTGGGCCCGGTTCCGGCCGGTCCGGTGCCTGCGGGGCGGTCGAGTCCGGCCCGGATGTCCGGAGCCGGTCCGGCGTGGGCCGGGTCCGCCGGGGCGTCCTCCGTGGCCGGTGCGGCTCCGTTCGTCTCGGCCCCGGCGGGCGACGTGCCGACGTGGATCCGGTCGGATCCGGGCCCCGGGTGTGCCGGCCCGGCGGTGGGGCGGGCCGGGTCGTCGCCGGTGGTCACACGGTGGGCGGGATGCGCCGGGCCGTCGCGGCGGTCGTCGTCGACGGTCACGGTGGCGGTCGCGGCGGGGACGACGTGCGGCGTGCCCGGGACGGTCTCCTCGACGTCGCTCCGGTCGGTCCGCGCCGCGGTCTCCGGCGGCGGGATCTCCCTGGCCCAGGCACCGGAGGCCCAGTCGGCGAGCCAGGACGCCTCGTCGGGTCCCGGTGCCGCGGGCGGCCCGACGGGCGGACG
>NZ_JAMXSG010000125.1:0-16206 GCF_024124365.1 Pseudonocardia sp. McavD-2-B | reverse complement strand
AGCCGTCGCGCCGGTCGGTCGTCGTGGCGCGGCCGTTGGCCTCGTCGGGGTCGAACGACACCAGCGCGACGCCGCGGTGGCCGAGCCCGAGCAGGTGCCGGACGGCGGTGCGGGCTCCGGCGCGGTCGTCGATGCCGATCCGCGGCCGTCCCGGCATGTCCCCGCCGAGCACGACGACCGGGATCCCCAGCGCGTCCAGCGCCGCGGCCTCGGTGGTGTCGATCGCCGAGGCGACGACGATCAGCCCGTCGGCGCGCCCGCGCACCGGCAGCGTCGCGAAGAAGTGCGCCCGCGCGTCCGGGTCGCCGAGGTTGTGGAGCTGGGTGACGTGCCCGGCCGCGGACAGCACGCCCTCCACCCCGGCGACGGCCTCGGCGAAGAACCAGCGGGTCGGGAAGCGGGCGAGCACGGCGACCGTCAGCGGCCGGACGGGGACGGAGTAGCCGAGGGAGGCCGCCGCCCGGCGGACGCGTTCGCGGGTGTCGTGCGAGACGGGGGTGCCCTCGCGCAGGGCGCGCGACACCGTCGCCGGGGAGACCCCGGCGAGCTCGGCGACCCGCCGGACACCCACCCGGCGTACGACCTCGCGCACCGGCTCGTCCGTCACGGGGGTCATCGTGCCCGCGCCTCGACAGCGGTTGCAACCGGATGAAACACTCTGCAACACCGCCCCGCCCCACGATCCGTACCCGGGAGCATCATGTCCGTGCACGAGCAGGACTGGTGGCGCAACGCCGTCGTCTACCAGGTCTACATCCGCAGCTTCGCCGACGGGAACGGCGACGGGACCGGTGATCTCGCCGGTCTGCGCAGCAGGCTCGACCATCTCGCCCGCCTGGGCGTCGACGCGATCTGGATCAATCCCTGGTACCCGTCGCCGCTGGCCGACGGCGGCTACGACGTGGCCGACTACCGCGCGATCAACCCGATGTTCGGCGACACCGCCCAGGCCGAGGCCCTGATCGCCGAGGCCCACGCGCGCGACATCCGGGTGCTGCTCGACATCGTCCCGAACCACCACTCCGACGAGCACGTGTGGTTCCGGCAGGCGCTGGCCGCGGGCCCCGGCTCGCCCGAGCGCGAGCGCTACCTCTTCCGCGACGGCCGCGGCGAGAACGGTGAGCTCCCGCCGAACAACTGGGAGTCGATGTTCGGCGGGCCCGCGTGGGAGCGGGTCGTGGCCCCCGACGGGACGCCGGAGCAGTGGTACCTGCACCTGTTCGACATCCGGCAGCCGGACGTGAACTGGGAGCACCCGGAGGTCCGCGCCGACTTCGAGGAGACCCTGCGCTTCTGGTTCGACCGGGGCGTGGACGGGTTCCGCGTCGACGTCGCGAACTCGATGGTGAAGGAGCCCGGGCTGCCCGACATCGTCGAGGGCGTGAACGACGCCCAGGACGGCGGCCACCCCTACCTCGACCGCGACGGCGTCCACGACATCTTCCGGTCGTGGCGCCGGATCGGCGACGCCTACGACCCGCCGCGGGTGTTCGTCGCCGAGGCCTGGGTGCCGGACCCGCAGCGCCTGGCCCGCTACCTGCGCCCGGACGAGCTGCAGACCGCGTTCAGCTTCAACTTCCTGACCGCCGCCTGGCTGGCCGAGGACCTGCGCGACAACATCGACGACGCGATCGCCGAGAACACCCGGGTCGGCGCGCCGGCGACCTGGGTGCTGTCCAACCACGACGTCTGCCGGCACCCGAGCCGGCTGGCCCGCAAGCCCGAGGCCGGGCGCGGCTGGAACCTCGACGACGTGATCGCCCTGCCCGCCGACCCCGAGCTCGGCCTGCGCCGGGCCCGCGCGGCGACGCTGCTCATGCTCGCGCTGCCCGGCACCGCGTACCTCTACCAGGGCGAGGAGCTCGGACTGCCCGAGGTCGAGGACATCCCGACCGACCGGCTCGACGACCCGACCTGGGAGCTGTCCGGGCACACGCTGCGCGGCCGCGACGGCTGCCGCGTCCCGCTGCCCTGGGCCGCGGGCGAGCCCGGCTTCGGGTTCGGCCCGTCCGGGACACCGTGGCTGCCGCAGCCGGAGGTGTTCGCCCGGCACGCGGCCGACGTGCAGGAGGCCGACCCGGAATCGGTGCTGCACCTGTACCGGGACGCCCTGGCGATCCGCCGCGCGCACCCAGCACTCGGCGGCGGCGCGCTGACCTGGCAGGAGTCGCCGGAGGGCACGCTGGCCCTGGCCCGCACCTCGGACTCCGGCGACGGCGGCTTCACCTGCCTGGTGAACGTCTCCTCGGCGCCGGTGTCGCTGCCCGAGGACGCCGAGGTGATGCTGTCCAGCGGCCCGCTCACCGCCCGCGGCGAGGTCCCCGCCGACACCGCGGTGTGGCTGCGCCACTGACCGGCGCGCCCGTCCCGGACGCCCCCAGGGGAACTCTCGTGGCTTTGAGCGCTACGAGGGTTCCCCTCGGGGCAGCCCCCCGGGGTCAGGCCACGATCGGCAGCCCGGCGAACCAGACCTCGCGCAGCGTGCGCTCGGTCCAGCGCCAGACCCGCCGCGCGGCAACCGGGTCCAGTGCGTGCGTGGCGACCCCGCCCGCCACGCCCGGCCCGGCCGGTCCCGCCTCCGCGAGCCCGGCGAAGTAGCGCCCGCTGATCCCCCCGACCAGCGGCGACGCCGCTGCCAGCACGACCGTGGCGGCCCCCTGCTCGGGGTCGGTCCCCGCCGGGCCGGGGTCGGCGGCGTTCACCGCGATCCCGTCGCCCGACCAGCGACGCGCGGCCTCGACCGCGTGCAGCAGCGCCGCGCTGCGGGAACGGGCGTGGGCGAGGTGGGCGTCGTAGCGCTCGTCGGAGAAGTGCGGGTCCTCCGGGTCGAACGCCGCGTCCCGGTGGGCGGCGGAGGTCACGGTGACCACCCGCGCGCCGTCGACCGCCGTGAGCGCCCAGTGCAGTCCCGAGGTGAGCGACGCCGGCCCGAGGTGATTGACGGCCAGGTGCAGCTCCCAGTCGTCGACGGTGCGGGTCAGCGGGGCGCCGGTGACGGCCGCGGCGTGCACGAGCATGTGCAGCGGTCCGTCCCACAGGCGCACGAAGCGGGCGATGGAGCGCTGGTCGGAGAGGTCGAGCTCGCCGACGGCGACGCGCTCGTTGCCGGTGTCGGCGACGATGCCGTCACGGGCGGCGGCACCGGCCTCGGCGTCGCGGACGGCGAGGGTGACCTCGGCCCCGGCGGCGGCCAGTGCGCGGGCGGCCGCGAGGCCGACCCCGGTGGTCGCACCGGTGACGACGGCGCGCCGGCCGGTGAGGTCGACGCCGGCGAGCACGTCGGAGGCGGTGGTCCCGGCCGGTGCGGCCGGCAGGACGACACGGGAGGTGGCGGTGGTGGACAGCGGACGGGATCGGTCGGTCGTGGAGCGGAACAGCATGGCGTGATCCCTTCTGAGCACCGGGTACGCGGTCGGTGACGTCGTCGTTGCGTCGCCGTGTCCCGGGGACAAGTAAACGGAGGATCCTCCGTATGACTCGGGACTCTATCCGGAGCATCCTCCGGATCGCAAGACGTATCGTGGGATCGTCAGTCCCACCCGAGGAGGCACCGCCATGGGCACCAGCACACGTTCCGGCCTGCGTGCGGACGCCGCGCGCAACCGTGAGCTGCTGCTGGCCGCGGCCGTGCGCGCGTTCACCGCGGAGAGCCGTGGCGGCCCCGCCACGACCCTCGACGGCATCGCGAAGGACGCCGGCGTCGGCATCGGCACGCTCTACCGGCACTTCCCGAACCGGGACTCCCTGGTCGAGGCCGTGTACCGCAACGAGCTCGACCGGCTCTGCGCCGCCGCCGAACAGCTGCGCACCGAGCTGCCCGCGGACCGGGCACTGCGGGCCTGGATGGACCGCTTCGTCGACTACGTGATCACCAAGAAGCACCTCGCGGACTCGCTGCACGCACTCGTGGCCTGCGGGCACAACCCGTTCGCGCAGAGCCGCGAGCGGATGGTCGAGGCGGTCCGCCTGCTCCAGAAGGCAGGCATCGCCGACGGCACCCTGCGTGCCGACGTCGACGCCGCGGACGTGCTCGTCGGCACCAGCGGGATCTGCATGGCCGTCGCCGACCCGCAGGGCCGCGAGCAGGCCGGACGCCTGCTGGACCTGCTCGTCGACGGCCTGCGCCCGCGCTGAGCCCCGGCCCGGCCACCCCGCGTGATCGTCCGGACACGTAGGATCTCCCGCGGACGAGGGCCCCGGCCCGGACGAGCACGGAGGCATGATGGGTGAGCTGTTGCGCGGCGGAACAGGCGTCGCACCCGCTCCCCCGGCCGACCTCGTCGCCGCCCCCGGCTACGGGGCGCGCCGGATGTACCAGGCCTACCTCGCCGCCTGGAGCCGTCACGTCGACCCGGTGCTGACCGGCCCGCAGTTCGCGGTGCTCTCGGCGATCCGTGCCTACCCGGAGTCCGACCAGAGCTCGTTGGCCGGCGCCGTCGCCCTCGACACCTCGACGATGGCCGACGTCTGCCGCCGGATGGAGCGCCGCGGACTGATCGAGCGCACCGAGTCCCCCCGCGACGCCCGGCGCAAGATCCTCTCCCTCACCGACGACGGCGCAGCCGCCCTCGTCGAGGTCACCCGCCGGACCCGGCGCCTGGACGCGGAGCTACTGGCCGCGGTGCCCGACGACCGGCGCTCGGAGATCGCCGGTCTGCTCAACACCCTCGGCGCCCACTGGGAGGCGGTCGCGGAGCGGACGTCGTTGCCCGGCAACGACTGAGCCCGGCCGCCCGGGTTACGTCCCGGTTTCCCTTCCGGGTCGTTCGCACGAAAACCTTGCGTATCCGGATAGTACGTGCTCGGATTACTTCTCGTGCGGGCCACGTCACAGGCCCGACGGACGCGAGGAGGTAGTCGTGGCACCCAGCCAGTCCCTGGAGATCACCATCACGGGCGGCGGTCTCGGCGGGCTGACCGCCGCACTGGCCCTGCGCCGTCAGGGCTTCCGGGCCACCGTGCTGGAGGCCGCGCCGCAGCTCGGCGAGGTCGGTGCCGGCATCCAGACCGCCCCCAACGCCAGCCGGATCCTGTTCGGCCTGGGGCTGCGCCGGTCGCTGGAGCGGATCCACACCGCCCCGCAGGACCAGGTGCGGCGCCGCTGGGCCGACGGCTCGATCATCGCCCAGCTCCCGCTCGGGCAGCAGGTCGTCGACACCTACGGCGCCCCGTACTGGCACTACCACCGCGCCGACCTGCACCGGATCCTGCTCGAGGCCTGCCTCGACCCGGACGGCCCCGGCCCCGCGGTCACCGTGCACACCGACGCGAAGGTCGTCGAGCTCGACCGCACCGACCCGGACCGCCCGGTCGCCGTCACCGCGCGCGGGCTGCGCGTCGCGGGCGACGTGCTGGTCGGCGCGGACGGCATCCGGTCCGGTGTCCGCGACCTCGCCGGGTTCGACGACACCCTCGTCTTCTCCGGCGAGATGGCCTACCGCGCCCTGATCCCCGGCGAGCTGATCGCCGCGGACCCGGCGACCCGGTTCCTGCTCGACCGCTACCACTCCACGATCTGGTACGGCCCCGGCAAGCACCTGGTGCACTACATGATCCGCCACGGCGAGTACCTCAACGTCGTCGCGATCGTGCCCTGCACCGAGCAGGTCGAGCGCGACTGGAGCGCCCCGGCGACCGCCGAGGACCTCGTCGCCGACTTCGCCGACTGGGACGACCGCGTCCCGGCGATGCTGTCCAAGGCCAAGGACGACGTCTCGGTGTGGGCGCTCCACCGCCGCCGCCGCGATCCGGTCTGGATCGACGGCCGGGTCGCCCTGCTCGGCGACGCCTGCCACGCCATGCTCCCCTACCAGGCCCAGGGCGCCTCCCAGGCGATGGAGGACGCCGCCGTGCTGGCCGAGGAGCTCGGCGCGGTCGGCCGCGGCGGGATCGACACCGCGCTCGCCCGCTACGTGCAGCGCCGCGCCAAGCACGCGGGCGTCGTGCAGGACGCCTCGCTGCAGAACATGGACTTCTACCACCTGCCCGACGGCCCCGAGCAGCGCGAACGCGACGAGAAGCTGCGCCGCTTCCAGGGCGAGTCCGACGTGTCGTACGACTGGCTGTGGCGGGGCTCCCCGCTGAACGACCCGGACGACGAGTCCGTCACCTACCCCTTCGCCCGATAGAGGAGCACCGACATGCGTACCGGAGACCAGGTCGTCCAGGACCTGCCCTGGCGCTGGGGCGTCCAGGGGAAGATCTTCCTCATCGGCGGCCTCGGCTACATGTTCGACGCCTGGGACGTCGCCCTCAACGGCTTCCTCACCCCGCTGCTCGGCGTCGAGTTCGACCTCTCGACCGGCCAGCGCGGCCTCGTCGCGACGGCCAACCTCATCGGCATGGCCGTCGGCGCCGTCGCGTTCGGCACGATCGCCGACCGGATGGGCCGCAAGCGGGTCTTCAGCATCACCCTGCTGATCTTCGCCCTGTTCTCGGTGCTCGGCGCCTTCTCCCCCAGCTGGGAGATCTTCCTGGCGCTGCGCTTCCTGGCCGGCATCGGGCTCGGCGGCTGCATCCCGGTCGACTACGCGATCGTCAGCGAGTTCTCACCCCGGCGCTACCGGGGCAAGGTGCTCGCCGCGATGGACGGCTGGTGGCCGGTCGGCACCACCCTCGCCGGGCTCTCGGCGACGCTGCTCGTGCCGGTCGAGGGCAACTGGCGCTGGATGCTCGCGCTGATGGTGCTGCCCGCGCTGCTGCTGTTCTGGATCCGCCGCGGTGTCCCGGAGTCCCCGATCTACCTGGCCCGCACCGGCCGCGAGGCCGAGGCCCGCACCGTCATCGACGACATGGTCCGCCGCACCGGCGCCCCGGTGGAGCAGTACGCGATCACCGCCGCCGCACCGGAACCGACCACCTCGCGGCGCCGCGGTCTCGGCGCGCTGGGCGAGCAGCTGAGGATGGTGTGGGCGTTCAACCCGCGCATCACCGGCGTCGCGTGGTCGCTGTTCATCACCGTCATGGTCGTCTACTACGCCGCACTGTCCTGGATGCCGTCGATCCTGCGCGCCCAGGGCATGGGCGAGGTCGCCGCGTTCGCCTCCACCACCGTCATGAACGCGGTCGGCATCCTCGGTGTCATCACCTCGGTGCTGCTGGTCGAGGTCGTCGGCCGCAAGTGGGTCATCGGCGTCGCCGGTCCGTGCGCCGCGCTGTCGCTGGTCGTGTTCTCGCTGGTCATGGGCTCGCCGACGGCGGCGGTCGCGATGATCGCGGTGTTCGGGTTCTTCGCCCTGGTCGTCATCCCGGTGATGTACGCCTACGTCTCCGAGCTCTACCCGACCGAGCTGCGCGCCTCGGGCTTCGGCTGGGCGTCGTCGTCGAGCCGGGCGGTCACCGGGTTCGTCCCGCTGATCTTCGGCAGCCTGCTGTGGCCGGTGCTGGGCCTGCCGCTGACCTTCACCCTGATGGCGCTGCTCGTGTTCGCCGCCGTGACGTTCATGGCCCTCGGCGCCCCCGAGACCCGCGGCCGCGAGCTGGACCGCATCACCGGCGACGAGCAGACCCTCGACGCACCGGCCGTGGAGCGGGTGGAGAAGGCGTGAAGCCCGCCGCGTTCACCTACCACCGGGCGTCGTCGGTGCGCGGGGCGGTCGACCTGCTGACCGAGCTGGCCGACGACGAGCCCAAGCTGCTCGCCGGCGGGCAGAGCCTGGTCGCGATGATGAACTACCGGATGGCCCGGCCCGGGCACCTGATCGACCTCACCCACGTGCCGGGCCTGGCCGGCATCCACCACGCCGACGGGGCACTCCGGATCGGCGCGCTCACCACCCACCGGGCCGTCGAGCGGGCCGACCTCGGGCCGGACTTCGCGGTCCTGTCGGCCGCGATGCGCTGGGTCGGGCACCTGCCCATCCGCACCCGCGGCACCGTCGGCGGGTCGATCGCGCACGGCGACGCCACCGCCGAGTGGTGCCTGCTGGCCGTCCTCCTCGACGCCGTCGTCGTCGCCGAGGGGCCGGGCGGGCGTCGGGAGGTCCGGGCGCGGGAGTTCTTCCTCGGCCCGTTCACCACCGCCCTGGACCCCGACGAGGTGATCGTGGAGATCGTCTTCCCCCGTCCCGCGCCACGCGCGGCGCTCACCGAGTACGCCGACCGCCGTGGCGACTTCGCCGTCGTCGCGGCGGGGGTGGACCTGGGCACCGGGGAGGTCGTGCTCGGCGGGGTCGGCGCCGTCCCGGTGCTGGTGCCCGACGCCGGCACGCCGGCCGAGGTCGCCGACGGTCTGGAGCTGCGCGACGAGGCCGGGATCCCCGCGGAGTACCGCCGCGGGCTGGTCCGCACCCTCGTCGCCCGGGCCCGCGAGGAGGCCGCCCGTGGCTGAGCCCGGATTCCGCCGCGACGGCAGCTGGGTCGGCGCGTCCGTCCCGCGCCGGGAGGACCCGCGGCTGCTCACCGGCCGCGGCCGCTTCGTCGACGACATCACCCTGCCCCGGATGTTGCACGCGGCGTTCGTGCGCAGCTCCGAGGCGCACGCCCGGGTGGTCGACGTCGACCTGTCCGAGGTCCGGCAGGTGCCCGGCGTCGTCGCCGCGTTCGACGCCGCGGACCTCGCCCTCGGCGACATCACCGCGCTCCTCGACCGGCCGGTCGAGGAGTTCGTCCCCACCTCGATGCCGGTGCTGGCCGGCGACAAGGTCCGCTACGTCGGCGAGCCCCTGGCCGTCGTGATCGCCACCGACCCCTACGCCGCCGAGGACGGGGTGGAGGCCGCCGTCGTCGAGCTCGACCCGCTCGACCCGGTGGTGACCGAGGCCGCCGCGCTGGCCGCGGCCGGTCCCCCGGTGCACGACGAGGCCCCCGGCAACGTGCTCGTCGACGTGTCGCTGTTCGCCACCGAGGGCATCGACGGCATCTTCGACGAGGCGCACACGGTGGTCACCGTGGAGGCCCGCACCGGGCGGCAGAACGCGCTGCCGCTGGAGACCCGCGGCGTCGTCGCCGACTGGGACGACCGCGACGAGCAGCTGGTGGTGCGCACCTGCACCCAGGTCCCGCACCAGGTGCGCACGGTCCTGGCCCGCTGCGCCGGGCTCGACGAGAAGCAGGTCCGGGTCGTCGTGCCGGACATGGGCGGCGGGTTCGGGCAGAAGTGCGTCGTCGGCCGGGAGGAGATCGCCGCCGCGGCCGCCGCGCGGCGCCTCCGCCGTCCGGTGAAGTGGATCGAGGACCGGCGCGAGGCGCTGACCGCGAGCTTCCTGGCCCGCGAGCAGCACTACACCGCCCGCGCCGCATTCACCGCCGACGGGGAGATCCTCGCCCTGGAGTCCGACGTCGTCTGCGACATGGGCGCCTACTCCTGCTACCCGTTCACGGCCGGGATCGAGCCGCTGATGGCCTCGGCGGAGATGCCCGGCGTCTACCGGGTCCCCGCCTACCGGGTGCGCGGGCGCGCGGTCACCACGAACAAGGCGCCGACCGCGCCGTACCGCGGGGTGTCCCGGCCGCAGTACGTGATGGTGATGGAGCGGCTGATGGAGCGCGCCGCCCGCGAGCTCGGGCTCGACGCGCTGGACGTCCGCCGGCGCAACCTGATCACCGAGTTCCCCTACCGCGGGGTCAACGCCATCACCTACGACCCGGGCTCCTACCGGGAGTCCCTCGACCTGTGCGAGCAGGTGCTGCGCGACGAGGGCTGGCCCGGGCGCACCCTGCCCGACGGCCGGGTGCTGGGCATCGGCTACTCCTGCTTCTCCGAGCGCACCGGCTACGGCTCCGGCGCGTTCGCGGCGCGGAAGATGCAGGTCGTCCCCGGGTTCGACCTGTCCCAGATCACGATGGACCTCGACGGCACGGTCACCGTCACCACCGGCACGCTGTCGCACGGCCAGAGCCACGAGACGACCTTCGCCCAGATCGTCGCCGACCGGCTCGGCCTGCCCTACGACAAGGTCAAGATCGTCCAGGGCGACACCGACCGGATCACCTATGGCTGGGGCTCGTTCGCGTCCCGCTCGGTGACGATCGGCGGGTCCGCGGCGGCCGCGGCGGCGGTGAAGCTGGGCGACCAGCTGCGCGCGCTGGCCGCCCACCTGGCCGACGCCGACGTGGACTCGGCCGAGCTCGACGGCCGCGGCGGGGTGCGCGCCGGAGACCGCACGTTCTCCTACGCCGAGCTGGCCGACGTCGCCTACCTGCGCGCGCACCTGCTGCCCAAGGAGGTCGGGCCGGGCCTGACCGCGACGGCGAGCTTCGACGTCGGCGGCGACGGCACGTTCTCCAACGCCACCCACGGCTGCGTCGTCGCGCTCGACCCGGGCACCGGCGGCGTGGAGATCCTGCGCTACGTCTGCGTCGAGGACTGCGGCGTCGCCATCCACCCGCGCGTCGTCGAGGGGCAGGCCCGCGGCGGCATCGCCCAGGGCATCGCCGGGGCGCTGTTCGAGCAGGTCGTCTACGACGAGCTCGGCCAGCCGCTCGCGCCGAGCTTCATGGAGTACAAGGTCCCGACCGCCGCCGAGATCCCGGACGTGCGGATCGAGCACCTCGAGACGCCGTGCGCGTTCACCGCCGACGGCGCGAAGGGTGCGGGTGAGGGCGGGACCATCGGCGCGCCCGCGGCCGTGCTCAACGCCGTCAACGACGCGCTGCGCCCCACCGGCGTCGAGCTGGACTCCACCCCACTGTCGCGCGCGGACCTGTTCGCCGCGCTGAACCGGGAGGCACCGTGACCGACATCCAGCTGGTCGAGCTGACCGTCAACGGGGAGCGTCACGAGCTGGCGATCCCACCGCGCCGCACGCTGGCCGACGTGCTCCGCCACGACCTGGGGCTGACCGGCACCCACGTCGGCTGCGAGCACGGCATCTGCGGGGCGTGCACCGTGCTCGTCGACGACGCGCCCGCCCGCGCCTGCCTGCTGTTCGCCGTGCAGGTGGAGAACGCCGCGATCCGCACGGTCGAGTCGCTGTCCGGGCCCGACGGCGGGCTGTCGGACCTGCAGCAGTGCTTCGGCGAGCACCACGGGCTGCAGTGCGGGTTCTGCACGCCCGGGTTCCTGATGCTGGCCGAGGGCTACCTCGCCGAGGAGCCCGACGCGAGCCGCGAGGAGATCCGCGAGGTCGTGGCGTCGAACCTGTGCCGGTGCACCGGCTACCAGACCATCGTCGACGCCGTGGAGGACTGCGCGGGCCGCCGCCGCGCCGCGCTGCAGTCCGCACTGGACTCCGCCCCGCAGCACGCGACACAGTCCGCACCGCAGTCCGCACTGGACGGAGCATCCGCATGAGCCCGAACCCCACCGGTCTGCACGGGGCCGGTACCGACGCGACCTACGCGACCGCCGGGTTCGGCGCCGCCGCCCGGCGCGGGACCCGGCCCGCGGTCGTCGTCGTGGACCTGACGGTCGGGTTCACCGACCCCGCGCTGCCCACCGGCAGCGAACTGTCCGAGGTCGTCGCCGCGACCTCGACGCTGGTCGAGGCGGCCCGCACGCTCGGCGCGCCGGTGGTGTGGACGACGATCGCCTACACCCCCGCCGAGCTCGACACCCTGCCCTGGCTGGTGAAGGCGCCCGGGATGCGTTCGCTGGTCGAGGGCTCGGCCGCCGTCGGCTTCGACCCCCGGCTCGACGTCCGCGGCACCGACCACACGCTCACCAAGAAGGGCGCGTCGGCGTTCTTCGACACCGGGCTCGCGACCCTGCTCCGGTCGTCCGGTGTGGACACCGTGCTCGTGTGCGGGGCCACCACCTCGGGCTGCGTCCGCGCGAGCGCCGTCGACGCCGTCCAGTCCGGGTTCGGTGTGCTGGTGCCGCGGGACTGCGTCGGCGACCGCGCGGCCGGGCCGCACGAGGCGAACCTGTTCGACATCCACGCGAAGTACGGCGACGTGGTCGGTCTCGACGACGCGCTCGCCTACCTGAAGGGACTCCTGTGACCGTCACGTCCACCCTGGTCCGGCAGGTCCGCCAGGACGCGCTCGCCGACCTCGCCGACGTCCCCGCCGTGTCCCGCTGGGCCCGGCACGGCGACGTCGCGCTGCACGCCCTCGACTACGGCGGCGACGGCGTCCCCGTCCTGGTCCTGCCCGGCATCACCAGCCCGGCGGTGACGATGGACTTCGTCGCCCGCGAGCTCGTCGACCTGTGCCGCCCGGTGGTGCTCGACGTCCGCGGCCGCGGGCTGTCCGGCAGCGGCACCTCGTGGACCCTCGACGACTACGCCGGCGACGTCCTGGCGGTGCTCGACGCGCTGGAGCTCGGCCCCGACACCATCCTGTTCGGGCACTCGATGGGCGCCCGGATCGCCGCCGTCGCCGCGACGCGCCGGCCCGTCGGCGGCGCCGTGCTCGTCGATCCGCCGCTGTCCGGCCCCGGCCGCGCGCCGTACCCGACGACGCTGGAGGCGTTCCTGGGCCAGCTGCACGAGGCGCAGCGCGGCACCGACGCCGACGGGGTCGCCCGGTCCTGGCCGCGCTGGCCACGCCGCGAGCAGGAGCTGCGCGCGCGCTGGCTGTCCTCCTGCGACGAGGCCGCGATCGCCGCGACGCACGCCGGGTTCGAGTCCGAGGACTTCTTCGACGCGTGGCCGCACGTCCCGGCGCCGGTGACCCTGCTCCACGGCGCGGACTCCCCCGTCGTGCCCGCGTCCGGGGTCGCCGAGATCGCCGCCGCCCGGCCCGACGCCCGGCTCGTCGCCGTCCCGGACGCCGGGCACATGGTGTTCTGGGACAACCCGGCCGAGGCGCTGGGGCTGCTGCGCACGATGCTCACCGGGCTCCTCAGGGGCTGACCCCGCCCTGCCCGCCCCGCACCGGCTCCCGGGATCGGTCCCGCCCGGCCGGGGCCGGCCCCCCTCCTCCGGCGCCCGACCGGTCCCGCCCAGCCGGGGCCGGGCCGGCGCGGCACGATGATCGGCGCGGGCCTACCGTCTCGGTGTGCAACCGTGCCCGCGCCCGACCACGTCCCTGCTGCGGGCGGCCACCCTGCTGGTGGCCGCCCTGCTCCTCGCCGGCTGCTCCGCCGGCCGCCCCGCCGCCTCGTCGGCGCAGGACACCGAGCCCTGGCCGGGACAGACCGCCTCGGAGCGCGTCGGCGCCCCGGGGCTGGAGGCGCTGCGGACCAAGTTCCGCTTCTACGCCCAGGACCCCTGCTGGTCGAGCGACCCGGCGACGGTCTTCCCGCGCTGCGGCCGGTTCACCACCGAGATCCGCAACGCCCTGCCCCAGGTCCGCCAGGACGCACCGGCCGCGGCCGCGCAGGCCGACCTCGTCGGGAAGGCGCTCGACGACTTCGCCGCGAAGGGCTGCCAGGCCGACCCGGGCACCCTCGCCGAGGGCGACGCCGCCGTCTGCGGCCCGGCCTTCCACGCGGTCCAGGAGACCGCCCAGGGCATGGCGACGGCCGCCGGCGCCGGGACCTGAGGGCCCTGCCCGTCCATGATCACCGGTTGTGGAGTCCGGAGTGCACTCGACGACCTCTGCGCTCCACAACCGGTGATCATGAACCGGTGGAGTCGCAGCGTCACCCCGCGGCGGCCCCGGCGAGGAACGCGTCGAGCTCCGCCCGGGTCGGCGCGGTGGCCGGCCCGTACCGGGTGACCGCGAGCGCCGCGGCCGCACCCGCCCGCGCGACCGCCTCGGACCATGCCGTGCCGCGCAGCAGCTCCGCGGCCAGGACCCCGCAGTGGGCGTCCCCGGCCCCGTTGGTGTCGACGGCGTCGACCACCGGCGCCGGGACGGCCTCCACCGCCCCGTCGCGGACGACCACGCAGCCCGCGGCACCGTCGCGGACGACCACGGCCGCGTCGTCGCGCAACCGCCGGGCCAGGGCCCCGGCGGCACGCGCCGCGGTCGGCTCCCCGGTGAGCAGCCGCGCCTCCCGCGCGTTGGTGCTCAGCACCCCGGTGGCGGCGAGCATCCGCTCCCACAGCGCGTCCGGCACGTCCGTGACCAGGGGCCCCGGATCGAGCAGGACCGTCGCCGAGGACTCCTCGGCCGCGGCGACCAGCGACGCGGCCTTGTCCGGGACGAGCAGGCTGTAGCCGGAGACGTAGAGCACGTCGTCGGCGGTGGTCGCCGGGAGCCCGGCGGGCGGCGCGGTCTCGACCCCGCTGCCGGTCACGAAGGTCCGTTCCCCGGACGGGTCGACCAGGGTCACGCAGACGCCGGTGTCGCCGCCGGGATCGGGCGGCGCGGTCGCCGTGACACCCTCCGCGGCCAGCGCGGCCCGCACGAGGTCACCGTGCGGACCGGTGCCGTGGCCGCCGGCGTAGAGAACCTCGGCCCCGGCCCGGGCGGCCGCGGCGACGACGTTGAACCCGCCGCCGGGCAGCATCGTCGTGCCGGTGGCGAGCACGTCGCCGCCGGGCGGGGGCAGCGCGGGCACCCGCATGACCAGGTCGACCAGGACCTGTCCGGAGTGGACGAGCCTGCCGGTCACCGCTGCTCCCGGGCCCCGCCCAGCGCGGCGTACACCCCGGCGGCGACGACGAAGGTGATCACCCAGGCCAGCCCGTTCTCGCCGAACCAGGTGCCGGCCAGCGGCCCGGTGAACCACGGCTCGGCCGACGGCCCGACGGTGGCGAACAGGTAGCCGACGACGATCGCCAGCGCCCAGGCCGCCGTCGCCCGCGGCTCGATCCCGCCGCGGTACCAGTAGCCGCTGCCGCGCGAGGTGTCCATCAGGGCCACCGGGTCGTAGTGGCGGCGACGCAGCATGTCGACGGCGAACACCCCGACCCACGCGGTGATCGGGACGGCGAGGGCGCTGATGAAGGCGATGAACGGCGGGTAGAACCCGTCGGCGATCAGCATGAAGTAGATCGCGCCGGCGAAGGTCACCAGCACGTCGACGACGACGGCGTACACCCGCGGCAGCCGCACGCCCAGGGTCAGGGTGGTCAGCCCGGCCGAGTAGACCGACAGGTGGTTGGACAGCAGCAGCCCGCCGAACGCGGCGACCAGGTACGGGATCGCCATCCACGCGGGGAGCAGGTCGCGGATCGCGGCGACCGGGTCGTCGGCGGTGGCCAGGGTCGGGTCCCCGGCGGCGAGCAGGCTGCCCAGCGAGATCAGCAGGACCAGCGGGATGCCCGCGCCGGCCGCGGCCGAGGCGACCAGCGACCCGGCGCGCACCGACGGGGACTGGTAGCGGGACATGTCGGCCGAGGCGTTGGCCCAGCCGATGCCGGTGCCGGCGGCGATCACCCCGACCGCGGCGACGACCGCACCCGACGGCGCGGGGGCGGCCGCGGCGACCGCGGCCCAGTCGACGGTGGCGACCAGGAACCCGCCGACGACGATGTTCAGCGCACCGAACACCCAGGTCGCCCAGCGCTGCACCGCCACGAGCACCGCGTGCCCCAGCCCGGCGACGAGCACCGTGCACAGCACGAACACCGCGATGCAGGCGATCGTGATCACCGGGTGGTCCTTCGCCGACGGGCTGGTGCCCGCGACGATCGTGACCAGCGACAGCAACGCGAACGCGGCCGTGGTGGTGTTCACCGTCTCCCAGCCCAGCCGCGACAGCAGTGACACCAGGGTCGGTCCGATGTTGCCGCGGGCGCCGAACACCGCGCGCGACAGGGTCAGGCCGGGCGCCCCGCCGCGCCGACCGGCGATCGACACCGCGCCGACGATCGCGAACGACCCGACGCTGCCGAGCACCGCGGCGAGCACGGCCTGGGTGATGTTGAGCCCGGACGCGACCAGCGTCGCGCCCAGCGGGAGGCCGAGGATGGAGATGTTGGCGGCGAACCAGACCCAGAAGAGCTGGCCCGGGCGGCCGTGCCGCTCGGCGACCGGGACGGGTTCGATGCCCCGGGTCTCGAGCGTCCCGTTCCCGGCGGTGCCGGTGTCGGTCGTACTGGTGGCCATGGCGGCCTCCTGTCAGGAGGGAAGGCGGAGGCGGAGCAGCCCCTCGACCACGTCGTCGAGGGGGTCGAGCAGGGGCGCGTTGACCCGGCGGACGGTGCCGACGAGGTCGGCGGGCAGTGCGGCGGCGCCGTGCACCGCCCCGAGGACCGCGCCGCAGATCGCGGCGACGGTGTCGGTGTCACCACCCAGCGAGGCGGCGGTGACCAGCGCGGCCCGCGGGTCGTCGCCGAGGGCGG
Source organism: Pseudonocardia sp. McavD-2-B (assembly GCF_024124365.1). Classification (NCBI taxonomy): domain Bacteria; kingdom Bacillati; phylum Actinomycetota; class Actinomycetes; order Pseudonocardiales; family Pseudonocardiaceae; genus Pseudonocardia; species Pseudonocardia sp. McavD-2-B. The sequence continues at coordinate 145 of NZ_JAMXSG010000125.1, read as the reverse complement.
CGGCGAGCCCGAGGGCGGCGACGACGGACTCGGTCGCGGTGACCGAGGTGCCGACGACGGCGACGAGGGTGTCGGCGAGCGCGGCCCGGCCGAGCCCGGGCAGAACCCGGAACGCGACGTCGAGGCGGGCGGCGACGTCGGCGCC
>NZ_JAMXSG010000124.1:0-16211 GCF_024124365.1 Pseudonocardia sp. McavD-2-B | reverse complement strand
GCTGGTTCGGGGGGCCGGCCGCCTGACCGGGTGCGTGCCCCGGCGGGCGGACCGCCGGGGCACGCCCGGCTCAGTTGCCGACGCCGTCGAGCAGCCAGTGGTAGCGCAGCCGCAGCGCGCGTTCGGTGCTGGCCAGGGCGGCCGCGACACCGAGCGCGATGTTGAGCCAGATCGGCAGGTGGACCGGCGACTCGAACACCCCGACCGCCGCCGCGACCGGCGGGATCCGGCTGAGCGGCTCCAGCAGCTGCAGCAGGTTCAGCCCGACGCCGACGACCAGCGCCACCACCGAGACGACGCCGAGCACGCGGCTGAGCGAGGGGTGCTCGCGCTCCAGGCGGGCCCGGCGGCCCTCCGCCGAGCGCGGGTCCGGGACGAGCTGCCGGACCGCACCGGCGGCGGTGACGTACCGGCAGCGCTTCACCCCGAACGCGCTCGTCGCGACCTCGATGGCGCCGCCCTCGACCGGGACGACGGCCGGTACCCGCGACGACGCGTGGTGCCGCCCGTCGCGATACACCTGCGCGACGACCTGCCCGGTCTCCCCGCTGCCCTGGTGGCGCACGTCGACGGAGTACCGCACCGGCCGCCCGTCGGCGCCGGTCAGGTCCAGGTGCAGCAGGGCGCGCCCCAGGAACAGCTGCCACCACCGGAAACGCTTCAGCGGGCTGCCGTCGCCCGGCCTCACCCGTCGGACGGCGCGGTGTCGTCGCCACTCGGTCAGCATCCGGTCCCCCCGAACCCGCGTCCTGACCAGCACACTGTATTGGTCCGTTCGGCGGCACGCTAACACGGTGTACTAGTACGCTGCCAGGGGTGGACGAGACGCAGCGTCGGAGGCTCGGCAGCCGGGACCGGGTGCTCCTGGCCGCGATGGAGCTGTTCGGCCAGGACCCGGGGACCCGGCTGAGCGTGCGCGCGGTCGCCGCGCGGGCCGGGGTCAGCACCGGCTCGCTGCGCCACCACTTCCCGACCCAGCGGGCGCTGCAGGACGAGGTCCTGACCCGCGTCTACGACCTCGTCGCCCCCGACGACGCCATCCACGACACCGCGGTGCCGGCCCGGGACAGGCTCGCCGCCTGCCTGCGAGAGGTGCTGAACCGCACAGGGGTCGGGGAGCAGGCGCGCCGGGCGCTGCGGACCGCGGTCGACACCTTCGTCGTACCCGAGCCGACCGAGGAGCTCCGGAGGGCCTACCTCGCCATCGAGCGCGAGGTGCGGCGCCGGGTCGAGTACTGGCTGACGACCCTGGTCGACGAGGGCGCGCTCGCCCCGGGCGACAACGCCCGGCGGGCACGGTTCCTCATGACCGTGGTCGACGGGCTCGGCATGGAACGGGCACTGCCCGCCGCTGACCCGATCCTGCGGACCGAGACCGAGACGCTGTACCTGGCCGTGGACGCCGTCCTGGGCGACCCGGGCGGCGGGATCCGGGACGACGGCCGGTCCTGATCACGCGCCCCGCCCCGGGCACGTGCGTCACGCCGGGACCCGCTCCAGGAAGCGCCGCAGGTGGCCGGCGACGACGTCGAGGTGGCTCTCGAGCAGGAAGTGGCCGCCGTCCACCAGGTGCACCTCGACGTCCCGGGCGTCGCGGGCGAACGCCCGCGCCCCGTCCGGTCCGAAGATCTCGTCGTTGCGCCCCCACACCGCCAGCACCGGGACCCCGCTGCTGCGCAGGAACCCGTGCAGGCGCGGGTAGAGCGGGCGGTTGGTGCGGTAGTCGCGGAACAGTGCGAGCTGGACCGCGTCGTTGCCGTCCCGGGAGACCAGCGCGTGGTCGTGGTGCCAGGTGTCCGGGTCCACCGTCCCCGGGTCGGGCACGCCGTGCAGGTACTGCCACCGGATGGCGTCGAGGTCGAGGGCGGCGCGGACGGCGGGCTCGGTCCGCGGGCCGGGCGCGTCGCCGTAGGCCCAGACGTCGGTCCAGAACGACTCGACGAAGCCGTCCTCGTAGCCGTTGCCGTTCTGGGTGACGATCGCGGTGATCCGCTCCGGGTGGGCGAGCGCGAGCCGCCAGCCGATCGGTGCGCCGTAGTCCTGGACGTAGAGGGCGTAGCGGTCGACACCCAGCAGCGCGAGCAGCCCGTCGGTGATGCCGGCGAGCGCGTCGAAGGTGTAGTCGAACTCCGCCGCGGGCGGAGCCGCGGAGTACCCGAAGCCGAGGTGGTCCGGCGCGATCACGTGGTGGTCGCCGGCCAGCAGCGGGATCAGGTGCCGGAACATCGACGAGCTGGCCGGGTAGCCGTGCAGCAGGACGATCGTGGGTGCGTCGGCGGGGCCGGCCTCCCGGTAGAAGATCTCGTGTCCGTCGACGGTCGCGGTCCGGTGGTGGACGAGCGGCACGACTAACTCCTTCACGCGATTGATCTGGTTAGACCTCCTCACGGAAGCACGTTCGCGTGTAACCTGTCAAAGGACTCGATGCGGTTAGGAGACGGCGTGGACCTGCTGCTGGACCTGCTCAACAGCAGACCCCTGGTCGACGGTGTGGAGCGCGACGTCCTCCGCGACCCCGCCTCCGCGCGCCGCTGGGCGCGGGAGCACGGCGGCGACGGCGGCCCGGAGGAGCTGACGGTGTTGCGCGACGCGCGGGACGCCCTGACCCGGGTCGCCCGGGGCGGCGCCGACCCGGGCGTCGCGCTGGCCCCGCTCCTCGACGGCGTGCACCGGACGCCGGAGTTCACCGACGGGCGGCTGACCTGGCGGACCGTCTCCCCGCCGCACGCCCGGCTCGCCGTCGAGGCCGTCCTGGCCTGGGCAGCCGTCGAGGAGGAGCTGCCCGGCCGGCTGCGCCCCTGCGCGAACGACGCGTGCCGGCTGTTCCTGCTCGACCGCAGCCGCGCGAACCGCGCCCGGTGGTGCTCGATGGCGGTCTGCGGGAACCGCGCCAAGGCGCGCCGGCACTACGAACGGACCCGCTGAGGCACCCTCAGCCGGACCCCTCCACCAGGGCGGTCACCCGGATCTCGACCCGCATGGCGGCGAGCCCGAGCACGGTGACGCCGGTCTGGGTCCAGACCGGGGCCCGCCCGCCGAGCCGGCTGCGGAACTCCCGGACCATGATCCGGTTGTGCTCGTCGCCGATGACGTCGGACCCGGGCGCGACCTTGTGGTACGAGTTCACGTGCACGACGTCGGCCCAGGTCGCGCCCGCCTCGGCGAGCGTGCGCCCGACGTTGTCGAACGCCCGCACGATCTCCTGCTCCAGGTCCTCGGCGACGACCAGGTCGTCGTCCCAGCCACCCTGGCCCGAGGTCTCCACCCGGTTGCCGATCCGGACCGCCTGGCTGTATCCGAGCAGATCGCGGGCGGTCACACCGTAGCCCGGCGCGACGTGGAAGGTGGCGGTCTCGCGCTCGATGACTTCATGCATGAATTCAATCTACAAGTCATGGCTTCACGTGTAAAGTACGCTCCGACACCCACGGACGGGAGCAACGGGCGATGACGGACCGGGCGACACCGGAGGCCGGCGGTGACGGGCCGACGTGGCTCGACAGCGGGGAGAAGGCCGCGTGGACGGGCCTGGTCTCGCTGATCATGCTGCTGCCCGGCCGGCTGGAGGTACCGCTGCAGCAGGCACACGGCCTGACGCTGTTCGAGTACCTGACGCTCAGCCACCTGTCCGAGGCGCCGGGGCGCAGGCTGCGGATGAGCGAGCTCGCCTTCCTGACGAACGGCTCGCTGTCCCGGCTGTCCAACGTGGTCAAACGACTGGAGGGCCGCGGCTGGATGCACCGCTCCCCCGACCCCGACGACGGCCGCTACACCCTCGCCGCCCTCACCGACGCCGGGTTCGACGTCGTGCACGCCGCGGCGCCGACCCATCTGCGCGCGGTGCGTGCCCTCGTCCTCGACCGGCTCGACGCGGCGGACCGGGCGGCGCTGAGCCGGATCGCCGTCGCGCTGGGGGTGCAGGACCTCCCGCCGTCCTGAGCCGGCGCGACGGGACGGCGCGGTCAGCCGTCGCCGAGGACCCGGCGGCCCAGCACGTGGCGGGCGTCGGCGTCCCCTCGTCCCCGAGCCGCGACCGTAGCGGCGGCCCGTACTCACCACGTTTCCGATCCGGATCCCGCGGAGCGGAAGAGGATGCGCCTCCGGTTCGTTGACGGAGAGGTCACCATGTCGATCGTGAGGTGCTGTCATGCCGCTACCGCTGCCGTTGTCGATCCTGGACCTGGCCACCGTCGCCCGGGGTGAGACCGTCGCCCAGGGCCTGGAGGCCAGCACCCTGCTGGCGCAACGCGCCGAGGAGTGGGGGTTCCGCCGGATCTGGTACGCCGAGCACCACAACATGGGCTCGATCGCGTCGGCGGCGACGAGCGTGCTCATCGCCCACGTCGCCGCGCACACCGAGCGCATCACGCTCGGCTCCGGCGGCGTGATGCTGCCGAACCACTCGCCGCTGCAGATCGCCGAGCAGTTCGGCACCCTCGCCGAACTACACCCCGGCCGCATCGAGCTGGGGCTCGGCCGCGCGCCCGGCACCGACCAGGCGACCGTCGCGGCGCTGCGGCGGGACCCGCGCGCGTCGGAGACCTTCCCGCAGGACGTACAGGAGCTGCAGGCGTTCCTCGGGACCACCAGCCTGGTCCCGGGCGTCGAGGCCCACCCGGGCCGCGGCACCGGGGTCCCGCTGACGATCCTGGGGTCCTCCCTCTACGGCGCCCAGGTCGCAGCCGCGCTGGGACTGCCCTACGGCTTCGCCTCGCACTTCGCGCCGGACGCCCTGGAGCAGGCCGTGGCGCTCTACCGCCGGGAGTTCCGGCCGTCGGAGCAGCTGTCCGCCCCGCACGTCCTGGCCGGGGTGAACGTCATCGCCGCCGACTCCGACGACGAGGCACAGCAGATCCAGCGTGAGGTGCAGCGGTCCCGGGTCCGGCTGTTCACCGGCCGTCGCGGGGCCTCGCTCACCGACGCCGAGGCCGACGCCGTCCTCGACAGCGCCTCGGGCGGGCAGATCCGGTCGATGACCCGCTACACCGCGGTCGGGACACCGGATACCGTCACCGCGTACCTGGAGGACTTCGCCGCCCACGCCGACGCCGACGAGCTGATCGTCACCGGCCCGGCGCCGCGCCGGGAGAGCTGGTGGCGCAGCTGGGAGCTGCTGGCGACGAAGGTCCAGAACACGAGCTGACGACGACGTCAGCGGGGCGGCGGGCCGACGCTGTCGCGGGACACCAGCACCGGGGCGATCTTCCGGTGCACCGCCTGCGACACGTCCGGTCCGGCCTCGTGGTTCAGCAGCAGGTCGAGCGCCTCGCGGGCGACGGCCTCGAAGTCCGCGCGCAGGCTGGTCAGCGGCGGGATGAGGTGCGCCGAGACGGGCACGTCGTCGAACCCGACGACGCTGACGTCCCCGGGAATGCTCCGGCCGCGGTCGTGGAAGGCGTGGAGCAGGCCGGTGGCCAGCGCGTCGTTCGCGGCGAACACCGCGGTCACCTCGGGCATCCGGGCCATCAGCTCGCCCGCCCGGTACCCGGCGTCCGCGCTCCAGTCCGCGGCCATCACCGGGGGCACCTCGGCCCCGGCCGCGTGCAGTGCCGCGACCCAGCCGGCCGCGCGGCCCGCCGCGTCGAACCAGTCGGTGGGGCCCGCGACGTGCCAGACGGTCGCGTGCCCCGCGGCCAGCAGGTGCTCGGTCGCGATCCGGCCGCCCTCCACCTGGTCGACCGTGGCCATCGGCAGCTGCTGGTCGGGATCGCCGTCGACGGTGACGAGCGGGACGTCACGCGGCACGGTGTCGAGCGCCTCGGCCACCGACGCCACCGGCGCGATCACGACGATCCCCGCGACCTGCCCGTCGAGGTGGCGCTGGACGGCCTGGCGCACCGACCCGCCGTCGATCTCGCGCACCCGCACGACGCTCACGCCGAACCCGGCGCCGACCGCCTGTTCCTCGAACGCGGCGAGCAGCGACACCGGGCCGAACAGGGTGGACCGCGGCGCGACGACGCCGAGCACCCGGTCGCGGCCGGTCACCAGGGTGCGGGCGGCACGGTTCGGCCGGTAGCCGAGCTCCTCGATCGCGGTCCGGACCCGCACCCGGGTGCTCTCCCGGACGTTCGGGTGTGCGTTCAGGACGCGGGAGACCGTCTGGTGCGAGACACCGGCACGACGGGCCACGTCGAACATCGACGGTGCCCGCTGCGGCCTCGGTCCCGGCTCCATCGCGATCCCCACGCCCCTCCCCCTCCGATCGGTGCAGCGTAGCCGTCCGTGATCATCCCCTACGGAGGGCGATCACACCCGCTCAGGCGTCGCCACGGGCGCGCCGCTTGTTCCAGACGTCGAACGCGACGGCGAACAGCAGCACGAGTCCCTTCACGACCGACTGCACGGACTGGTCGACGCCCATGAGCTGCATCCCGTTGCTCATCACGGCCATGATCAGGCCGCCGACCAGCGCGCCCACCACGGTCCCGACCCCGCCGGTCACCGCGGCACCGCCGATGAACGCGGCGGCGATCGCGTCGAGCTCGAACATGTTCCCGGCCGCGGGCTGGGCGCCGTTGGAGCGTGCGGAGTAGATGACACCGGCCACCCCGGCCAGGAAGCCCATGTTCACGAAGATCCAGAACGTGACGGCCTTGACCTTCACCCCCGACAGCCGGGCCGCGGCCGCGTTGCCGCCCAGGGCGTAGACGTGCCGGCCGAACACGGTGCGCCGGGTGAGCAGCCCGTAGGCGAGCACCAGAACCGACAGGACGACCAGCACCACGGGCAGCCCGCGGGAGGAGGCGAGCTGCCAGGCGAACGCCATGACGACCAGCCCGACGAGTGCGATCCGGCAGGCGAACAGCGGGAAGGACTCGACCTGTTGCAGGTCGAGCACCTTGGCGACCCGGCTGCGGTAGGCGAGCACCGCGTACCCGGCCACGCCGAGTGCGCCGATCAGGACGGTGAAGGCGTCGTAGCCCTGGCCGCCGATGAGCCCGTTGAGGAAGCCGCCCGCGATCTGCTGGTAGCCCGCCGGGAACGGCGACAGGGAGATGTTGCCCAGTACCTGCAGGGTCAGGCCGCGGAACAGCAGCATCCCGGCCAGGGTGACGATGAAGGCGGGGATGCCGACGTAGGCCACCCAGAACCCGTGCCAGACACCGACCAGCACCCCGACGCCGACGGCCGCGACGACGCCGACCCACCACGGCAGGCCGCCGCCGATCACCAGGACCGCGGCCACCGCACCGGTCAGCGCGACCACCGACCCCACCGAGAGGTCGATGTGGCCACCCACGATGACGATCACCATCCCGATCGCGAGGACCAGGATGTAGGAGTACTGCAGGACGATGTTGGTGATGTTCCCCGGGCTCAGCGAGACGCCTCCGGTGAGCACCGCGAACAGCGCGACGATCGCCACGAAGGCGATCACGATTCCGCTCTGGCGGACGTTGCCGGCGAGCAGCCGGCGCAGGTTGCTCGTCCCGGAGTGCAGGGCTGCCGCGCCGGCGCCGGGACGCTCGTCGGAGGAGGGGTCCTTCTTCGGGAGGGTGCTGGTCATGCGGAGCTCTCCGCCTCCTGGGTCATGAGGGTCATCAGGCCCTCCTGGGTGGCCTCGGCGACCGGCACCTCACCGGTGATCCGGCCGGCCGACAGGGTGTAGACGCGGTCGCAGATCCCCAGGAGCTCGGGCAGCTCGGAGGAGATCACCAGGACCGCCTTGCCGGCCTCCACGAGCCGGTTGATGATCACGTAGATCTCGTAGCGGGCACCCACGTCGATCCCGCGGGTCGGTTCGTCGAGGATCAGCACGTCGGGCTCGGTGAACAGCCACTTGGCCAGCACGACCTTCTGCTGGTTGCCGCCGGACAGGGTGCCCACCCCGACGCTCGTGCTCGCGGCCCGGATCCCGAGGTCGCGCCGGTAGGTCTCGGCGACGCGCAGCTCGGCGTCGCCGTCGACCCAGCCGCGGCGGGAGAGCCGGGGCAGTCCCGCACCGGACACGTTGCGCCGGATGTCGTCGATCAGGTTCAGGCCGAAGTGCTTGCGGTCCTCGGTGACGTAGGCCAGCCCGGCCTCGATCGCCTCGGGCACCGAGCGGGCACGGACCTCGCGCCCCCCGACCTCCAGGGTGCCGCTGACCTCGCGGCCCCAGGACCGCCCGAACACGCTCATCGCGAGCTCGGTGCGGCCCGCGCCCATCAGCCCGGCGATCCCGACGACCTCTCCGGCCCGCACCGACAGCGACGCGGCGTCGACGACCTTGCGGTCCTGGGTCGGGTGCCAGACCGTCCAGTCGGTGATCCGCAGCAGCTCCTCCCCCGGGCTGCTCACCCGGTCCGGGTAGAAGGAGGTCAGGTCGCGGCCGACCATCCCGCGGATGATCCGGTTCCGCGGGGCGGGCTCGTCGGCGACGGTGAACGTCTCGACGGTGCGGCCGTCCCGGATGACGGTGGTGCGGTCGGCGATGGAGACGATCTCGTCGAGCTTGTGCGAGATGATGATCGAGGTGATGCCGTCGTCGCGGAAGCGCCGGATCAGCTCGAGCAGGTGCGCGGAGTCGGTGTCGTTCAGCGCGGCGGTCGGCTCGTCGAGGATGAGCAGCCGGACGTCCTTGGTCATCGCCTTGACGATCTCGACGAGCTGCTGCTTGCCGACACCGAGCCGGCCCACCGGCGTCGCGGGGTTCTCCGTGAGCCCCACCTCGCGGAGCAGACGGGCGGCCTCGGCGTGCGTGCGCCGCCAGTCGACCAGTCCCAGCCGGCCGCGCCGCTCGTTGCCCAGGAACACGTTCTCGGCGATCGACAGGTGCGGCACCAGCGCGAGCTCCTGGTGGATGATCACGACGCCGTCGGCCTCGGAGTCGCGGATCCCGGTGAACCGGGCGGGCCGGCCGTCCAGCACGACCTCGCCGTCGTAGGTGCCTGCGGGATGCACCCCGGAGAGCACCTTCATCAGCGTCGACTTCCCGGCGCCGTTCTCGCCGCAGATCGCGTGGATCTCGCCGCGGCACACGGCGAGCGAGACCTCCGACAGCGCGGTCACCCCCGGGAAGGTCTTGGTGATGGCGCGCATCTCGAGGATGGTGTCCGGCGGGTCGCCGCCGGGATCGTGGTCGGTCACGTCGTCCTCCGTCACGGAAGGGGTGGGGCCGGTCGCGGGACTCAGCCCTGGCGGCCGCGGGCGACGTCCTCGGCCGTGTAGTAGCCCGAGTCGACCAGGACCGGCGCGATGTCGGCCTTGAACACCGTCCGGACCGGCAGCAGGTAGGACGGGACGACCTTCACCCCGTTGTCGTAGGTGGTGGTGTCGTTGGCCTCGGGGGTGCCCCCGTCGAGGAACGCCTTCGCGGCGACGACCGCCTGCTCGGCCAGCTGACGGGTGTCCTTGAAGACCGTGGAGCTCTGCACCCCGTCGTCGATCAGCTTGACCGAGGCGATCTCGGCGTCCTGGCCGGTGACGGTCGGCATCGGCTTGGCCGGGGTGCCGAAGCCCGCGTTCTGCAGGGCGGTGAGGACACCGCGGGAGATGCCGTCGTAGGGCGAGAGGACGCCGTCGGGGCTGCTGCCGTCGTTGTAGGAGGAGGTGAGCAGGTCCTCCATCCGCTTCTGCGCGGTCTCCTGCGCCCACCGCAGCGTGGCGGCCTGCTCGATGGTGGTCTGACCGCTCTTCACCCGGACCGTGCCGTCGTCGATCAGCGGCTTCAGCACCGACATGGCGCCGTCGAAGAAGTAGAAGGCGTTGTTGTCGTCCAGCGAGCCGGCGAACAGCTCGACGACGACCGGGCCGCGCTCCGGGCCGGGCGACCCGTCGGCGTTCTGCAGACCCATGCCGCGCAGCAGCGCGTTCGCCTGTGCCACCCCGACCTGGAAGTTGTCGAAGGTGACGTAGAAGTCGACGTTCGGGCTCTCCCGGATCAGCCGGTCGTAGGCGACCACGGGGATGCCGGCGTCCTTGGCCGCCTGCAGCTGCCCGGACAGGGCGGTCCCGTCGATGGCCGCGACGAGCAGGAGGTCGGCCCCGCTGGTGACCATCTGGTCGATCTGCTGGGACTGGGTGGGGATGTCGTCGTTCGCGTACTGCAGGTCCACCTGGTAGCCGGCGGCCGTGAGCTGGTCGCGGACGGCATTGCCGTCGGCGATCCACCGCTCGGAGGTCTGGGTCGGCATGGAGACCCCGACCGTCAGGTCGCCGGGTGCCTCCCCGGCCCCCGCGCCGCCACCTCCCCCGGCGCCCTCGCCGCCGCAGGCGGCCAGACCCAGTACCAGCAGGGCACCGACGGCGACGGTGCGCATCCTCGTGAACACAGGCGATCTCCTCGTCGAGACGGCAGCGGGCGGGACGCGCCCGATCGGGAACTGAACCCGGAAATGTGAACGTTAACCACACCGTCGTCGCCACGGAAGTGGCGTTACCCGTCCGTTATGCGCCGCGTCCTTCCGTCCCGAGCCGGCCCGACGATCCCCGATCACCGCACTTTCTCACCCGACGGCGACCGCGGAGTGAGCGTGCACCGTCGTGAACGGTTCGCAGGGTTCGCTCGTCCGGGGACCATTGAGGCCATATGCTGTTAGCGATAACATCCGGCCGCCGACCGGTCTCCGGTCGGCCGCGTTCGTGACCCGAGGAAGTGCTCATGATCCGACCACCGGTCGACCCCACCGACGCCCTCGTGGTGGGCGTCGACTTCGGGACGCTGTCCGGACGGGCGGCCGTCGTCCGTGCCGCCGACGGGGCCGAGCTCGGCACCGCCGTCCACGCCTACACCCACGCCGTCGTCACCGACGCCCTGCCGGGCCGGCCGGACCTGCGCCTGCCGCCGGACTGGGCGCTGCAGGTGCCGTCGGACTACGTCGACGTCCTGCGCCGCGCCGTCCCCGAGGCGGTCGCCGCCGCCGGGGTGGACCCGGCGCGGGTGGTCGGCATCGCCACCGACTTCACCGCCTGCACCATGGTCCCGACCCTGCGCGACGGCACCCCGCTGAACGAGGTGCCCGACCTCGCCGACGAGCCCCACGCGTACACCAAGCTCTGGCGCCACCACGCCGCCCAGCCGCAGGCCCACCGCATCAACGCCCTCGCCGCCGAACGCGGCGAGAGCTGGCTCCCCCGCTACGGCGGGTTCATCTCCTCGGAGTGGGAGTTCGCGAAGGGTCTGCAGATCCTGGAGGAGGCCCCCGCGGTCTACGCCAGGACCGAGCGCTGGGTCGAGGCCGCGGACTGGATCGTCTGGCAGCTGTGCGGCCGCTACGTCCGCAACGCCTGCTCGGCCGGCTACAAGGGGATCCTGCAGGACGGCGCCTACCCCGGCCGCGACTTCCTCGCTGCGCTGAACCCGGCCTTCGCCGGGTTCGCCGAGACCAAGGTCGCCCACGAGATCGGTGAGCTGGGCGCCGTCGCCGGGACGCTGACCGCCGAGGCGGCAGGCTGGACCGGGCTGCCCGAGGGGATCGCGGTCGCCGTCGGCAACGTCGACGCCCACGTCACCGCCGCCGCGGCGAACGCCGTCCGGCCCGGGCAGATGGTCGCGATCATGGGGACCAGCACCTGCCACGTCATGAGCTCCGACGTGCTGCGCGAGGTGCCCGGGATGTGCGGTGTCGTCGACGGCGGCATCGTCTCCGGGCTCTGGGGCTACGAGGCCGGGCAGAGCGGCGTCGGCGACATCTTCGGCTGGTTCGTCGAGCACGGCGTGCCGCCCGCCCACCACGAGGCCGCCCGGGCGCGCGGGCTCGGCATCCACGAGTACCTCACCGAGCTGGCCGCCGGGCAGGCGGTCGGCGAGCACGGGCTCGTCGCGCTGGACTGGCACTCGGGCAACCGGTCGGTGCTGGTGGACCACGAGCTGTCCGGCGTCGTCGTCGGGCAGACCCTCGCGACCCGGCCCGAGGACACCTACCGGGCGCTGCTGGAGGCCACCGCGTTCGGCACCCGGATGATCGTGGAGACCTTCGCGGCCTCCGGCGTCCCGGTGACCGAGCTGATCGTCTCCGGCGGGCTCACCCGCAACGCCCTGCTCATGCAGATCTACGCCGACGTGACCCGGCTGCCGCTCACCGTCGTCGAGACCGGGCAGGGCCCGGCCCTGGGCTCGGCGATCCACGCGGCCGTCGCCGCGGGGGTCCACCCCGACATGCCCACCGCGGCCGCCGCGATGGGCCGCGTCCGGGAGGGCGCACACCTGCCCGACGAGGAGTCGGCGAAGTCCTACGACGCCCTGTTCGCCGAGTACACCCGCCTGCACGACCACTTCGGCCGGGGCGGCGACGACGTGATGCACCGCCTGCGCGCGATCCGCCGCGAGGCGCGCGCCCAGCGAGAAGGAGACCTCGACGCATGACCGACACCCTGGCCTCCCCCGGCGTCGCCGCCACCGTGGCGCGGCTGCGCGAGCAGGTGTGCGCGCTGCACGCCGAGCTCGTCCGCTACGGGCTGGTCGTCTGGACGGCGGGCAACGTCTCGGCCCGCGTCCCCGGCCACGACCTGATGGTCATCAAGCCCAGCGGGGTCTCCTACGACGACCTGACCCCGCAGACCATGGTGCTGTGCGACCTGCACGGCACCCCCGTCGAGGGCGACCTGACGCCGTCGTCGGACACCGCGGCGCACGCCCACGTCTACCGGGCCATGCCCGGGGTCGGCGGCGTGGTGCACACCCACTCCACCTACGCCAGCGCATGGGCGGCGCGCGCCGAGCCGATCCCGTGCGTGCTCACCGCGATGAGCGACGAATTCGGCGGGGACATCCCCATCGGTCCGTTCTCGCTGATCGGCGACGAGTCGATCGGCCGCGGCGTCGTCGAGACACTGGCCGGCAGCCGCTCCCCCGCCGTGATCATGCAGAACCACGGCGTGTTCACCATCGGTGCCGACGCCCGTGCCGCGGTGAAGGCCGCGGTGATGTGCGAGGACGTCGCCCGCACCGTGCACCTCGCCCGCCAGCTCGGCGACACCGTGCCCATCCCCCAGGCCGAGATCGACAGCCTCTGGGACCGCTACCAGAACGTCTACGGGCAGCGTTGAGCGCCGCCGCACCCCGCAGGAGGGACGTCCGATGAGTGGCTCGCTGCTCGACAGCTACGAGGTCTGGTTCCTGACCGGGAGCCAGGGCCTCTACGGCGAGGAGACCCTCGCCCAGGTCGCCGACCAGTCGAAGGTCGTCGCCGACCGGCTCGACACCGCCGACGAGGTACCGGTGCGGGTGGTGTGGAAGCCCGTCCTCACCGACGCCGACGCCATCCGGCGGATCTGCCTGGAGGCCAACGCCGACGACCGCTGCCTCGGCGTCATCACCTGGATGCACACCTTCTCCCCGGCGAAGATGTGGATCCCCGGGCTCGAGGCCCTGACCCGCCCGCTGCTGCACCTGCACACCCAGGCCGGTGTCGACCTCCCCTGGTCGGAGATCGACATGGACTTCATGAACCTCAACCAGGCCGCGCACGGCGACCGCGAGTTCGGCTACGTCCAGACCCGGCTCGGCCTGGCCCGCAAGACCGTCGCCGGGCACGTCTCCGACCCGGTGCTCCGGGACCGCATCGGGACCTGGACCCGTGCGGCCGCCGGTGCCGCCGAGCTGCGCTCGCTGCGGCTGGTCCGGTTCGGCGACTCCATGCGCGACGTCGCCGTGACCGACGGCGACCGGGTCGAGGCCACCCGGGTCTTCGGGATGTCGGTGCAGACCTACGGCGTGAACGACCTCGTCGCCGTCGTCGACCAGGTCCCCGACACCGACGTCGACAAGCTCGTCGCCGAGTACGCCGAGGTCTACGCCGTCGTCCCCGAACTGCTCCCCGACGGCGACCGGCACGAGGCGCTCCGCTACGGCGCGCGGGTCGAGATCGGGCTGCGCTCGTTCCTGGAGGCGTCGGGCGCGCAGGCGTTCACCACGAACTTCGAGGACCTCGGCGGACTGCGCCAGCTCCCCGGTCTCGCGGTGCAGCGCATGATGGCCGACGGCTACGGCTTCGGCGCCGAGGGCGACTGGAAGACCGCGGCGATGCTCCGCGCGGTGAAGGTCGTCGCCACCGGGCTGCCCGGCGGCACGTCGTTCATGGAGGACTACACCTACCACCTGCGGCCCGGCCGCGAACGCATCCTCGGGGCGCACATGCTGGAGGTCTGCCCGAGCATCACCGGGTCCCGGCCGTCGCTGGAGATCCACCCGCTGGGCATCGGCGGGCGCGAGGACCCGGTCCGGCTGCGGTTCACCGCCGACCCGGGCCCGGGCGTGGTGCTCGGCATCTGCGACCTCGGAGAGCGGTTCCGGCTGGTCAGCAACGACGTCGAGGTCGTCGACCCGGACGAGCCCATGCCGAGGCTGCCGGTGGCGACGGCGACCTGGGTCCCGGAGCCGTCGCTGGCCACCTCGGCCGAGTGCTGGCTGATGGCGGGCGGCCCGCACCACACGGTGCTGTCGACCGCCGTCGGCGTCGAGGCCCTGGACGACCTGGCCGAGATCGTCGGGACCGAGCTGGTGCACATCGGCGACACCACGAGCCCGCGGACCTTCCTGCACGAGCTGCGGTGGAACAACGCCTACCACCGGCTCGCGCGGGGCTTCTGAGCTCCGCTCCCCGGCCACGGTGCCGGCCGCCTCCGACGGGTGGCCGGCACCGTGGTCCAGGACGGGGACGCGCCTCGCCCACGGCAGGTGGGGACGGCTCGCTTCCGACGCGAGCCGGCGCGCGATCGGTCACCTACCGGCGGCCGGGTCACTGCCTGCGCCCGGGGGTGCGGAACCTCAGGTCGCCCGCCACGTCGAGCCGCGCGAGCTCGGCACGGGAGGTGACGCCGAGCTTGGGGTAGACGCTGCCCAGGTGGTGCCCGACCGTGCGGTGGCTGATCAGCAGCCGGGCCGCGATCTCCCGGTTGGTGAGCCCCTCGGCGGCCAGCTGGGCGACCCGCAGCTCCTGGGCGGTGAGCCCGGCTCCGGCCGGTTCGTGCCGTGCCCCGGACTGCGCGGCCAGGCCCAGCTCCCGCACCGCCCGTGCCCGCAGCGGCGCCGCGCCGAGGCGGGCGAAGGTCTCGGCCGCCCCGGTGAGTTCGTGCCGGGCGTCGGCGCGCCGGCGGACCCGCCGCAGCCACTCGCCGTAGAGCAGCCGGGTGCGGGCCTGCTCGAACGGATCCGGGACGGTACCCGCGCCGTCGAGCGCAGCCCGGTACGCGGCCTCCGTGTCCGGGCCGCCGGCGGCGAGGGCACGGAGACGGTGGGCGGCGGTACGGGCCCAGTGGGCGCCGGTCCGCCGGGCCCACGTCTCGACGGCCACCAGCCGGGCCGCGGCCGTCTCCGTACGGCCCTCCTGCGTCGCGGCCTCGGCGGTGTCCGGGGCGGCGAGCAGCGCGAACGTGGGGTGGGCGGCCTCGTGGCCGGGCTCGCCGAGCGGCATCAGGTGGTGCAGGGCGTCGCGGGGCCTGCCCTCGAACAGCGCGGCCCGGCCCCGCACCCAGTACGCCGACGCGGTGAGCGCGCGCACCCCCTGCCGGACCGAGACGGCCAGCGCCCGGGTGGTGTGGCCGTCCAGTCCGGGGGCGTCGCCGCGGGCCGCGGCCAGGTTGGCCAGACAGAGCCGGCACTGGCTCGCCACGTGGTCCGCCCCGACCTCCTCGGCCAGCCGCAGGCCCTCGGTGGCCCCGGCCTCGGCCGTCTCCCACCGGCCCGCCGCGACGTCGAGGACCGCGCTCTGCGCGAGGACCATCGCGAGCGCGGCGAGCTCGTGCCGCCGCCGCAGCTGCGCGGCCTGCATCCGCAGCACGTCGTGCAGGGGCCCCTCGACCCCGCAGGCCTGGGCCAGCGGCACGGGCGGCAGCAGCTCCCACGGCACGGTCCCGAGCAGGCCGACGGTGGCGGCGTCCGTGGCCGGGAGCGGCCCGGCGGCCCGGCCGGTCCCGTCGTAGCAGGCCCACCAGGACCGCAGCGTCGGCATGACCGGTGCCGGCTCGCCGGCGGGGTCGAGGGCGAGCAGCCGCGCCAGCGCCGTCTGCTGCAGGTCCGGGCGGCCCGCCGACCAGGCCGCGCGGGCCGCCACCGTGCCCAGCTCCATCGCCGTGCGCGTCCCGTCGACGACGGCCATGTCCCCCACCAGGTAGTGGTGGGCGCGCTCGGAGAGGCCGACGGTGAACTCGAGGATCCCGCGCAGCCCGCCGCTGCACCGCACGACGGGTTCCACCCCGCCCAGGCGCTCGGCGTCGTCGAGCAGCCGCCGGGCCCCCTCGGCGTCGCCGGCGTCCCAGGCGGCGCGGGCGGCGAGCGCCAGCCGGCG
>NZ_JAMXSG010000123.1:0-16376 GCF_024124365.1 Pseudonocardia sp. McavD-2-B | reverse complement strand
CGCCCTCGCCGCCCGGGCCGCGCTGCTCGCGGACCGGACCCGGGCCACGTTCTGCCTCGCGCTGATCGACGGTCGCGCCTGGACCGCGGGCGAGCTGGCCCGGCACGCCGGCGTCGCCCCGTCGACGGCGTCGGCCCACCTGGACCGGCTGGTCGACGCGGGACTGCTCGTCGCCGAGCGGCAGGGCCGGCACCGCTACCTGCGGCTCGGCGGACCGGACGTCGCACGCACGATCGAGACGCTCGCCGCGGGCACCGCGCCCGCCCCGCCGGCCCCGACGCTGCGTGCCTCGCGCGCCGCAGCCAGGCTCGCCTCCGCCCGGACCTGCTACGACCACCTTGCGGGCGCCCTGGGTGTCGCGCTCTTCGACGGGCTCGTCGCCGACGACCTGCTCGCGACCGGGGACGGTCTCGCCCTCACCCCCGCCGGCCGGCTGTGGTTCGCCGGGCTCGCCGGGCCGGACGCGCTCGCCCGCCGCGGCCGCCCGGTGGTGCGGGCGTGCCTGGACTGGACCGAGCGCCGCCACCACCTCGCGGGCACGGCGGGCGCGGTGCTGTGCCGGACCCTGTTCGACCGCGGCTGGGTCGAGCGCGGCCGCGACCGGCGGTCCGTGCGCCTCACGGCGTCCGGTCGCAGCGCCCTGCCGGCGCTGGTCGGGGTGGCGCTGCCGGACTGACGGTCGCGGAGACCGACCGGGACGACGTCGACAGAACGAGATCACCGCTCGTGGATCAGCACAGCGCTCGGGGAACAGACCGATGCTCTACCGTGGCCAGGTGAACGCCTCCCGCACCGCCCGCGAGCGGGCCCGCGCCGAGCTCGTCGCCGAGATCACCGCGGCGGCCCGGCGGCAGCTGGCCGAGACCGGCGCGGCCGCGCTGTCCATGCGCGCGGTGTCCCGCGAGATCGGGATGGTGTCCTCGGCGCTGCACCGCTACTTCCCCACCCGCGACGACCTGCTCACCGCCCTGATCGTGCAGAGCTACGACGGGCTCGCCGACGCCCTCGCCGCGGCCGACCCCGGCACCGGCCCGGCGGAGCACTGGCAGGGCATCGCGCAGGCCCTGCGCGGCTGGGCGCTGGCCCATCCGCACGAGTACGCGTTGATCTACGGCTCCCCCGTACCGGGCTACCGTGCGCCGACCGGCACCGTCCCCGTCGCGGCCCGGGTCCTGGAACCGCTCGCCCGCGCGCTCACCGCCGCGCACGCCGCGGGCACGCTCCCCGCGGCTCCCGACCCGGATCCCGCACTCGCCGGCGACGCCGTCCGCATCCGGGCCACGCTGGGTCTCCCGGACCTGCCCGACGGGGCCGTGCTCGCCGCCCTCACCGCCTGGACCGGGCTGTTCGGGCACCTGTCCTTCGAGCTGTTCGGCCAGTTCGAGAACGCAGTCGACGCCCGCGACGCCCTGTTCGCGGGCACCGTCGAACGCCTCGGTCAGGTCGCGGGCCTGATCTGAGGACGGGCCCGGGGCGGTGCCGGGTCGAGCAGCGGGGTCAGCGGCGCAGACGGCCGACGTGCCGGCCGAGACGTGCACCCAGTTCGCGCAGCCCGCCGCCCTGCTCGACCCGGACCACCAGTGCCGTCGCCGCCACCGCCACCAGCAGCGCGACGACCAGGTCGCCGAACGGGCCCACCCCGAGCCGCCCGCTCCCCAGGGCCGCGGCCGCGGTCCCGACCGGCGGCAGCCACGACTGCGTGCCCGTGACCACGAGCACGACCAGCGCACCGATCAGCGCGACACCCTCGTTGCGGACCACCGGCCGGGAGAACACCGAGCCCACCGCGGCGCCGGTGATCCCGCAGGCCAGGTGCGCGAGCAGCCCGTCGAGCAGGCTCCCGGTCGTCGCCGTGCCCCAGGCCGCGACCACGCCCCACACCACGGCGAGCAGCCCGAGCAGCGCCACGCCCGCCGTGGCGGCGATCAGCACGCCGGCCGCGACCGGCCAGGGGCCGCCCGCGGCGGACAGGGTGACGGTGCGGGCGTCGTCGTCCTCGGACTCGGCCAGCGCGTGCGCCAGCCAGGCCCCGACCGGGTAGAGCAGCAGCGCGCTGGCCGCCCACGGCGCGGGCAGCGGGCCGGGCGCGCCGCCGAACAGCACGGCGAGAGCGCCGGCGTAGAGCACCAGCGGCGCGACGAAGCGTTCGGTGCGGCCGACGTCCTCGCCCAGCAGCATCGCCACGGCGAACGCCGAGCGCACCCGCCTCCTCACCGGCCGCCCTCCCGGGGAGCCGGGCGGACCGGCCGCACCGAGCGGACCGCGCAGCCCGCGGCGAGCGCGGCCGCCAGCCAGGCGTCGCTCTCGGGGGCGGGGACCCGCACGGTGAACCGGCCCGGCGCCGCACCCTCGACACGGGCGGGCGGCAGCGCCCGTTCCAGCAGCGGGCGGGGGTCTCCCGCACAGGCCATGTCCAGGCGCATCATCGCCCCGGGCGGCGGCGCGGTCGGCAACGGCACGGAGTCCGGGTCGGAGGCGGTCGCGATCCGGCCCTCGCGCAGCCGGTGCAGGCGGGCGCCGGGCAGACCGGCCGCGGTACCGGTGTGGTCGGTCAGCAGGGTCGGGGCGGCGCGGGCGGTGAGCAGCCGGGTCAGGGCGTCCGCGGCGTCGTCGTCGAGACCGTTCCAGGGTTCGTCGAGCACGAGCACGCCGGGCTCGCAGGCCAGCGCCTGCACCAGCCCGACCTTGCGGGCGTTGCCGGTGGACAGGTCGGCCATCGGCCCGTCGTCGTCGCCGTCGTACCCGAGCTCGGTCAGCAGCACCTCGGCGCGGTCGGCGGCGTCGTCGACGTCGACGCCGCGCACCCGGGCGATGTGGTCGAGCCAGCGTCGCGGGGTCAGCTTGCGGGCGGCCGGGAACCGGTCGGGCAGGTAGCCGACGACCTCGGGGACGTCCTCGACCTCGCCCGCGGTCGGGGCGAGGGCACCGGCGGCGATCCGCAGCAGCGTGGACTTGCCCACCCCGTTGCCTCCCCGCACGACGGTCGGCACTGCAGGGTCGACGTCGAGGTCGGCACCGCGCAGGGCGACCGTCCCCGACGGGTGGGTGTGGTGGATCCCGACCAGACGCACCCGACCACCTCCACCGCTCGTCGCCGCCCGTGCGTGACGATCAGGTTCGCACAGCGGCGCGGGCGCGAGGCCCGGCGGTGGCCCGGCGGTACGGCCCGTGGCGGGACCGGTACGCAGGGCTGTCGTGATCACCCGTCCGGCGCAGCCGGACGTCGGCTCGGCGCGTTCAGCCGGTCCCGGTCGACACCCCGGCGTCGCGGTGGCGGCGCTGCCGGAGCTTCCGCACGACCAGCCACACGATCGCCGCCGCGCCGAGCACGGCGACGACCTTGCTGATCGGCGACATGTAGACCTCGATGACCTCCCAGCGCTCGCCGAGCACGAACCCGAGGTAGACGAACAGCGCGTTCCACACACCACTGCCGAGCGCGGACAGCGCGGTGAACCGCAGCAGCGGCATCCGGGCGATCCCGGCCGGGATCGAGATCAGGCTGCGCACGATCGGGATGCAGCGCCCACCGAGGACGAACCAGTTCCCCCACCGCTCGAACAGCGCGAGCCCCTTCTCCAGGTCCTTCTGGCTGGAGACGACGAACCAGCGACGACCGCAGAGCCGGTGCACCCGCTCGTACCCGAGCCAGTGGCCCAGCGCGTAGAGGACCAGCGCCCCGGCGACGGCTCCCATCGTGGCCGCCGCCCAGACCGCGACCGGGTCCATCGCGCCGGTCGAGGCGCGGAAGCCACCCAGCGGGAGGATCACCTCCGACGGGATCGGTGGGACCACGTTCTCCAGGAAGATCAGCAACCCGATGCCGGCGGCACCGAGCCGGTCCACGATGTCGAACACCCACTGCGTCACACACACCATGGTGCCCGAGGATCAGGTCATCCGGTTGGTCCGCTTCGACCGGTCAGGACAGGCGGAACTGGATCCGCTCGATCGACGAGCAGAGCGGGGCGAACAGCTCGCGGCGGATCCGGTTGTGCTCGTCGTCGGCGTCGTAGACGCGGTAGGACTCCTCGTCGGGCAGGTCGAGGGTGAGCACGAAATGCGCGTTGCCCTCGCGCAGCCCCAGGTCCGGGCCGGCCCTCAGGTCGAGGTCGAGGCCCTCGATGCGCAGGTCGCGCAGGGCCTGGAGGCCCTTCTCGATCTCGGCCGGGTCCACGCCGTCCTTCAGCCGGCCGACCACCACGTTGCGGATCATGTCCCGGGCTCCTTCCGTCGTCGTCGGGTTCCGCCCCCGGAGATCGACCGTAGACTCGGCCGATGGCAGTGAACCCGTCCGGCGCGGACATGAAGGCCTTCCTCGCCGAGGACCCCGACCAGCCGATCGTGATGCTGAATCTGCTGCGCTTCGCCGAGGGCGGCGAGGCCCGCTACGACGACTACGTCACCCACTTCCGGGCCACCGCCGCCCGGTTCGGCGCCGAGGTCGTCTACTTCGGGCGCGGGCTGGCACCGGTCGTCGCCGAGCCGGGCCAGGAGTGGGACGCGGTGCTCCTGGTGTCCTACCCGAGCCGGCGGGCCTTCTCCGAGATGGTCCGCGACCCCGGCTACCAGGAGGGGACCCACATCCGGACCGAGGCGCTGGTCGAGGCGACGCTGCAGCCCACCGTGCCCCGCTGAGCGGGCCCGGAACGCACGGACCCCCGCCGGCAGAGACGCCGGCGGGGGTCCGTGACGGGCGGGATCAGGCGGCCGCGGTGGCCGACTCCCCCTTCGCCGCGCGGTCACGCAGCGACTGCGGGACCTCGAAGCGCTCGCCGTACTTCGCCTTCAGCTCGTCGGCGCGGGCCACGAAGCCGGCCGGGCCACCGGGGTAGCCCTCGATGTACTGCAGCACGCCGCCGGTCCAGGCCGGGAAGCCGATACCGAAGATCGAGCCGATGTTGGCGTCGGCGACGGTGGTCAGCACGCCCTCGTCGACGCACTTCACGGTCTCGATCGACTCGATGATGAGCATCCGCTCGGACAGCTCGTGCAGGTCGACGTCGTGGTTCGTCGCGCCGAAGTGCTCGCGCAGACCGGGCCAGAGTCCGGTGCGCTTGCCGTCGGCGTAGTCGTAGAACCCGGCGCCGGTGCTCTTGCCCTTGCGGTCGAACTCGTCGACCAGCCGGTCGATCACCGGGTCGGACGGGTGCGGGGTCCAGGTGCCGCCGGCGGCCTCGACGCCCTTCTTCGTCTCCTCGCGGATCTTGCGCGGCAGCGTGAGGGTCAGCTCGTCCATCAGCTGCAGCACCGGGGCCGGGTACCCGGCCTGCGACGACGCCTGCTCGATCGTCTGCGGGTCGATGCCCTCGGCGATCATCGCGACGCCCTCGTTGATGAAGGTGCCGATCACGCGGCTGGTGAAGAAGCCGCGGGAGTCGTTGACGACGATCGGGGTCTTCCTGATCCCCAGCGTCAGGTCGAACGCCTTGGCCAGGGCCTCGTCGTTCGTGCGCTCACCCTTGATGATCTCGACCAGCGGCATCTTGTCGACCGGCGAGAAGAAGTGCAGACCGATGAAGTCGTCCGGGCGGTCGACGCCCTTGGCCAGCTCGGTGATGGGCAGCGTCGAGGTGTTCGAGCACAGGAGCGCGTCGGAGTTGATGTACTTCGCGGCCTCGCGGAACACCTCCTGCTTCAGCTCGACGGACTCGAAGACGGCCTCGATGACGACGTCGCAGCCGGCGAGGTCGGCGTAGTCGTCGGTCGGCAGGATGCGGCCGAGCAGCGCGTCGCCCTTCTCCTGCGTGGTCTTCCCGCGCTTGACGCCCTTCTCGACGAGACCCTGCGAGTAGGCCTTGCCCTTCTCGGCGGCCTCCTTCGAGACGTCCTTGAGGACGACGTCCCAGCCGGCGAGGGAGCAGACGTAGGCGATGCCCGCGCCCATCATCCCGGCGCCGAGCACGGCGACCTTGGTCGGCTGCCACTTCGCGGGGCCGTCCGGGCGGGACTTGCCGCCGTTGATGGCGTTGAGGTCGAAGAAGAACGCCTTGGTCATGTTCTTCGAGACCTGGCCGGTCACGAGCTCCGCGAAGTAGCGGCCCTCGATCCTCTGCGCGGTCTCGAAGTCGACCTGGCTGCCCTCGACGGCAGCCGCGAGGATGTTACGCGGGGCCGGCATCGGCGCACCCTTGAGCTGCTTGCGCAGGTTCGCCGGGAATGCCGGGAGGATCGAGGCCAGCGAGGGGCTCGACGGCGTGCCACCCGGGATCCGGTACTTCGGCTGGTCCCAGGGCTGAGTGGTGTGCTCGGGGTTGGCGAGCACCCACGCGCGGGCCTTGTCGAAGGCCTCCTCGCGGGTGGCCACGAGCTCGTCGATCAGGCCCAGCTCCAGCGCCTTGGCCGGCTTGTGCCGCTGGCCCTGCGCGAGGACGTTCATGAAGCCGTTCGCGATGCCCAGCATGCGGGTGACGCGGGTGACGCCGCCGCCACCGGGCAGCAGGCCCAGGCTCACCTCGGGCAGGCCGTAGACGACGCCCTTCGCGTCGACGCCGACCCGGTGGTGGGTCGCCAGCGCGATCTCCAGGCCACCGCCCAGGGCGGTGCCGACGAGCGCGGACGCGACCGGGCGGCCGAAGGTCTCCAGCTTGCGCAGCTGGGCCTTGACCTCGGTCACCAGCTCGAAGATCTTCTCGGCGTCGTCGGGACCGGCCGCACTGAGCTGCTCGAGGTTCCCGCCGGCGAAGAAGGTCTTCTTGGCCGAGGTGACGACGACACCGACGATGTCGTCCTTGTGCTTCTCCAGGTCGTCGACGACCTCCCGCATGGCCTCGCGGTAGGCGTCGTTCATGGTGTTGGCGCTGCTGGCCGGGTCGTCGAGGGTGACGACGGCGATGCCGTCGCCGTCGGTCTCCCAGCGGACGGCCTTCTGCTCACTCACTGCTTGTTCAGTCCTTCCGGGATTCAGACGCGCTCGACGATGGTGGCGATGCCCATGCCGCCGCCCACGCACAGCGTGGCCAGGCCGCGGCGCAGGTCACGGCGCTCCAGCTCGTCGACGAGGGTGCCGAGGATCATCGCGCCGGTGGCCCCCAGCGGGTGGCCCATCGCGATGGCCCCACCGTTGACGTTGGTGATCTCGTGCGAGATGTCCATGTCGCGCATGAAGCGCAGGGCCACGGCCGCGAACGCCTCGTTGATCTCGAAGAGGTCGATGTCGCCGACCGACAGCCCCGCCTTGGCCAGCGCCTTGCGCGCGGCGGGCGCCGGACCGGTCAGCATGATCGTCGGGTCGGCGCCGGACAGCGCGGTGGCGACGATGCGCGCACGCGGGGTCAGGCCGTTGGCCTTCCCGGCGGCCTCGGTGCCGATGAGGGTGAGCGCCGCACCGTCGACGATGCCGGAGCTGTTGCCCGCGTGGTGGACGTGGTCGATCTTCTCGACCCAGTGGTACTTCTGCAGCGCCACGGCGTCGAACCCGCCGTCGCGGCCCATCATCTCGAACGACGGCTTGAGCCCGCCCAGCGCCTCCACGGTCGCGCCGGCGCGGATGTGCTCGTCGCGGTCGAGGATCGTCAGGCCGTTGCGGTCCTTCACCGGGATGATCGAGTTCGCGAAGCGACCGTCTGCCCACGCCTTCGCGGCCCGGGTCTGCGACTCCACGGCGAAGGTGTCGACGTCGGTGCGGCTGTAGCCCTCGAGCGTCGCGATGAGGTCGGCGCCGATGCCCTGCGGCACGAAGCCGGTCTCGTAGGCGGTGTCGGGGTCCATCGCCCAGGCGCCGCCGTCCGAGCCCATCGGGACGCGGCTCATGCCCTCGACGCCACCGGCGAGGACGAGCTCCTCCATGCCGGAGCGGACCTTCTGGGTCGCGGTGTTCACGGCCTCCAGGCCGGACGCGCAGAAGCGGTTGAGCTGCACACCGGCGACGGTGTCGGGCAGGCCCGCGGCGATGGCGGCGGTCTTGGCGATGTCGCCGCCCTGGTCACCGACGGGCGAGACGACGCCGAGGACCAGGTCGTCGATCGTGTTCGTGTCGAGCTGCGGGTTGCGCTCGCGGATCGCGTCGATCAGCCCGGTCATCAGGGAGATCGGCTTGACCTCGTGCAGCGAACCGGAGGCCTTGCCCCGTCCGCGCGGTGTACGGATCGCGTCGTAGATGTAGGCCTCGGGAATCTCGCTCATCCGAACCTCTCGTGGGGTGGTCGGCACGGGGGCGGTACAGGCGGCACTGCCCCTACTTACTGGTAGCTTTTGTTACAGCAGCACTGTCACATGGGTCAAGACGGACCGGGGTCCATGTGACACGGATGATGTCACACCAGCACTGTCATATCGAGCGGCCGACCCGTAACCTGCTCGCCATGTCCGCCGCCATCGACGGCTCTGCGATGAGCCCGACCCCCGACGACGGGGATCTCCTCACCGTCGACCAGCTCGCCGAGCGGACCGGGATGTCGGTGCGCACCATCCGCTTCTACGCGAGCAAGGGACTCATCCCCGCGCCCCGGCTGCGCGGCCGCACGGGTCTCTACGACGCCGCGCACCGCGCCCGGCTGGAGCTGATCGGCGAGCTCACCGGGCTGGGCTTCACCCTCGCCGCGATCGAACGGCAGCTGGAACGGGTACCGCTGGAGACCGCGCCGGAGGAGCTGGCCCTGCAGCGCGCGCTGCTCACGCCCTGGCTGCCCGAGGTCGACGAGGAGCTGGACCGGGCCGGGCTCGACCGGCGCGCGGGTCGCCGTCTGTCCGACGACGACGTCACCACCCTCGAACGGCTCGGCGCGCTGACCCGGCTGCCCGGCGACGGCCCGGCGACCGTCCGGCTGCACGGCGCGGTCGCGCTCGGCTCCGCGCT
This sequence comes from Pseudonocardia sp. McavD-2-B, assembly GCF_024124365.1. Taxonomy (NCBI): domain Bacteria; kingdom Bacillati; phylum Actinomycetota; class Actinomycetes; order Pseudonocardiales; family Pseudonocardiaceae; genus Pseudonocardia; species Pseudonocardia sp. McavD-2-B. The sequence goes on along the minus strand of NZ_JAMXSG010000123.1, from coordinate 7,579 downwards.
GGAGGGTCTGGACTCCGGCCTGCCCCCCGAGCTGTGGAAGCGTTCGCACGACCTCATCGAGCGGCACACCGCCGCGCTCGCCGAGGACCTGATGACGCTGTTCCAGGACGAGGTCCTGCAGCCCTACCGGGACCGCGGCCGCCCCGCCGACGAGCGGCGACGGCTCGCCGCCGCCTTCTCCCGGCTCAAGCCGATCACCCTGCAGGGCGTCGTCGCAGCGTTCGGGCGGGCGGTCAACCGGGCCATCCGGGAGCGCGTCGACTCCTCCGGGGGCTCCGACCGGCACGAGGGGTGAGCCCGGCCGTGTGAGTCGTAACATCGGCCCATGGCGAGCTTCGAGTTCCCGGTCCGGGTGCGCTACCACGAGGTCGACGCCCAGGGGGTCGTCTTCAACGCCTGGTACCTGGCCTGGTTCGACGAGGCGATGACCGAGTTCCTCGAGTCCCGCGGCCTCACCTACCGGGCGATGCTCGACGCCGGATACGACGTCCAGCTCGTCCACACCGAGCTCGACTGGCGGGCCGGGGTCGGGTGGGGCGAGGACGTCGTCGTCGCGGTGTCGACGGCGCGGATCGGCCGGACCAGCTTCGCGCTCGACTTCCAGGTCCGCGCCCTCGACGACGCGGGCGAGCGCATCGTCACCTGCGACTGCCGCACCGTCTACGTGGTCATCGCCGTCGACGGCAGCGGCAAGCAGGAGGTGCCGGCGCTGATCCTGAACGCGCTCGGCGACCCCGAGCCGCTGATGCCGCTGCGCCCCTGAGCACCCCCGGCCGAGGGTCTCCCCCGCCGGCTGCGGCGGTCAGGCGCCGCGGATCCGGCCGCGGACCTCGCCGAGGGCGACGCGGCCGCCGTCGCGGGCGGGCGCGGTCGCGGTCATCACGACCTCGTCGCCGTCCTCCAGCCAGGTGCGCGAGGCGCCACCGGCGAGCACGACCGGGTCGCGGCCGTTCCAGGACAGCTCCAGCATCGAGCCGAACCCGCTGCGCTCCGGGCCGGAGACGGTGCCCGAACCGAGCAGGTCGCCGGCGCGCAGCCCGGCGCCGCCCGAGGTGAGGTGGGCCACCATCTGCTCCGGGGACCAGTACAGGTCCCTCGCGGGCGGGGACGCGACCAGCTCGCCGTTGACGTGCACCGCGAGGTCGAGGTCCAGGCCCAGCGCGGGCTCGCCCGGGGTGAGGTAGGGCAGCGGCGCGGGGTCGTGCGCGGGCAGCGGGACCCGGGCCGCGGACAGCTCGTCGAGCGGTGTCACCCACGCCGAGATCGACGTCGCGAAGGACTTGCCCAGGTGCGGGCCGAGCGGGCGGGACTCGAAGAACTGGATGTCGCGGGCGGACCAGTCGTTGAGCAGCACGACGCCGAAGACGTGGTCGGCGGCGTCGTCGATTCCGACCGGCCCCGGGACCGGCCCGCCGAGGACGAAGCCGAGCTCGGCCTCGAAGTCGAGCTTGGCACAGGGACCGAAGTCCTCGGGCCCGCGCTGCCCCGACGGGCGCGCGACCGGGGTGCCGGTGACCCGGACCGTGCCGGAACGGCCGTGGTACCCGACCGGCATCCGCCGCCAGTTCGGGGGGAGCGGGTCCTCGGCGTCCGGGCGGAAGATCAGTCCGGCGTTCCGTGCGTGCTGCTCGCAGGCGTAGAAGTCGACGTAGTCGGCGACGGCGAACGGCAGCACCGGGACCAGTCCCTCGTCGGGCAGGCGGTACGCGGCGGCCCGCTCGTGGTCCTCGCGCCAGCCGCGCAGCCACTGGACGACCTCGCGCCAGGCCGGGGCACCGGCGTCGAGCAGCCGGGTCAGGTCGGGCGCGGCCAGCAGGTCCGGGTACGGGCCGCGCTGCGCAGTGGCCAGCGAGCCGACGTCGAGCAGGCCACCGTCGGGCAGCGGACAGGCGATGCGCGAGCTCCCGGGGCGCCCCTTCCCGGCGACGGCGCCGAGCGCGAGGGCGGGGACGGTCGTCGGCGGCGGCGCAGTCGTCACGGTCCCCGACCGTAGGCGATCCGGCGACGGCGTGGGTGGGAACTCGCCACGGTTGTCACACGTTCGACCGGTGTGCCCGTTCCGTCCGGATCGGACACGTACCGACACACCACCGGGAACTCACCCGGAACGCAGGAGGACACCCGCAGATGGGTCTGCTCGACAAGCTCAAGGAACGCCTCACCGGAGGCGCGCAGGCACAGCCGCAGCAGGGCTTCGGGGGCGCTCCCCACCAGGGCTCCGGCCGGGCGCAGCAGCAGGATCCCGACCAGCAGGCGATCGAGCGCTACCGCTACATGCTCCGCACCGCCCCGCCGGAGCAGGTGGAGCAGGCGCACGCGGAGGCCTTCGCGAAACTCACCCCCGAGCAGCGGCAGGCGGTGCTGAACGACGTCGGCGCACAGGTCCCCGAGGCCGAGCGGGCGCGGTCGGCCGACCCGCAGGAGCTGGCGCGGATGGCGACCCGCGCCGAGATGCGCAACCCCGGCACGATGGAGCGCTCGCTCGGCGGCGGGCGTGGTCCGGGCATGGGCGGGATGATCGCCGGGTCGCTGCTCGCCGGTGTCGCGGGCGCGTTCATCGGCACGGCGATCGCCGGCGCGATGTTCGACGACGCCGGTGATGGTGACGACGTGGCCGCGGCCGAGGAGCCCCCGGCCGAGGACCCCGGCTTCGACGACGGCGGCATGGACATGGGTGGTGACTTCGACTTCTGAGGTCGCCCGGCCCGGCCCCGGCCCCGGCCCGCGTCCCGCGGGCCGGGGCCTTTTCGGTACAACACCTGTTGCAGGGCCGGATCCGACCTGGCACCGTCCGGTCACCCATGCCAGAGTCGCCATCCGAGCATCCGTCCCGAGCGGGCGGCATCGAGGACGAGTGGAGTACGAGCAATGGCACAGCAGGTACGTGGCGTCGTGGCCCGCGCCAAGGGTGAGCCGGTCACCGTCGAGACGATCAATGTCCCCGATCCCGGTCCCGGTGAGGCCGTGGTGAAGATCCAGGCCTGCGGGGTCTGCCACACCGACCTGCACTACAAGCTCGGTGGCATCAACGACGAGTTCCCGTTCCTGCTCGGCCACGAGGCCGCCGGGATCGTCGAGTCCGTCGGCGAGGGCGTCACCGACGTCGAGCCCGGCGACTACGTCGTCCTGAACTGGCGCGCCGTCTGCGGTAACTGCCGGGCCTGCAAGAAGGGCAAGCCCCAGTACTGCTTCGACACCCACAACGCCACGCAGAAGATGACCCTCGAGGACGGCACCGAGCTGTCCCCCGCGCTCGGGATCGGCGCGTTCGTCGAGAAGACCCTGGTCCACTCCGGACAGTGCACGAAGGTGAACCCCGAGGCGCCCGCCAAGGTCGCGGGCCTGCTCGGCTGCGGTGTCATGGCCGGGCTGGGTGCCGCGGTCAACACCGGGCAGGTCGGACGCGGCGACTCCATCGCCGTCATCGGCTGCGGCGGCGTCGGTGACGCCGCCATCGCCGGGGCGAAGCTCGCCGGTGCGACGACGATCATCGCCGTCGACACCGACCCGCGGAAGCTGAAGTGGGCCGAGGAGTTCGGCGCGACCCACACCGTCAACGCCAAGGAGACCGACCCGGTCGAGTTCATCCAGAGCGTGACCGACGGCAACGGCGCCGACGTCGTCATCGAGGCCGTCGGGCGCCCCGAGACCTACAAGCAGGCCTTCTACGCCCGCGACCTCGCCGGCACCGTGGTCCTGGTCGGCGTCCCCACCCCCGACCTCAACGCCCCCGAGATCCCGCTCATCGACTACTTCGGCCGCGGCGGCGCCCTCAAGTCCTCCTGGTACGGCGACTGCCTGCCCAGCCGCGACTTCCCGACCTACGTCGACCTGTTCCTGCAGGGACGCTTCCCGCTCGACAAGTTCGTCACCGAGGAGATCGGGATCGACGACATCGAGTCCGCCTTCGACAAGATGCACGCCGGTGAGGTCCTCCGCTCGGTGGTGATCCTCTGATGGCCCCGATCGACCACGTCGTCACCTCCGGCACCTTCAACCTCGACGGTGGCTCCTTCGACGTCGACAACAACGTGTGGATCGTCGGCGACGACCGTGAGGTGTTCGTCATCGACGCCGCCCACGACGCCGACGCCATCGCCGCCGCCGTCGGCGACCGGACGGTCAAGGCCGTCGTGTGCACCCACGCCCACGACGACCACGTCAACCAGGCGCCCGCCCTCGCCGACCGCTTCGGCGCGCCGATCCTGCTCAACCCCGCCGAGATGGTCCTCTGGGACATGACCTGGCCCGACCGCAAGCCCGACCAGGAGCTGGCCGACGGGCAGGTCCTGACCGCGGGCGGGATCGACCTGACCGTCCTGCAGACCCCCGGCCACTCGCCCGGGTCGTCCTGCCTCTACGCCCCCGAACTCGGCATCGTGTTCACCGGCGACACCCTGTTCCAGGGCGGACCCGGCGCCACCGGACGGTCCTACTCCAGCTTCGACACGATCATCGAGTCGATCCGGACCACCCTGCTGCCCCTGCCCGCCGACACCCGGGTCCGCACCGGACACGGCGACTCCACCCGCATCGGCGACGAAGCACCCCACCTGGAGGAATGGATCCGCAACGGATCCTGACCCCGTCACCGTCCACGCCGCGGCCCGGCCCCTCACCCCCGAGGGACCGGGCGCGGCGCGACCACGTGTCTGACACGGTGGGGCGTGCCCCGCTCGCTGTCGTCGCTCCCGTTCCGCCTGCTCCTCGCCGCGACCGCGCTGGCGTTCGGCGGGTACGCCCTGCTCCTGCCGGTCGTGCCGCTGTGGGTGTCCCGGGGCGGCTCCGGTGAGTTCGGCGCGGGGCTGAGCACCGGCGTGCTGATGGCGGCCACCGTGGCCACCCAGCTCCTGGTGCCCGCGATGCTGCGCCGGGTCGGCCACCGTCCGGTGCTGGTCGTGGGGTCGCTGCTGCTCGGCCTCCCGACGCCGTTGCTCGCGCTGACCGCCGACCTCGGGCCCGTGCTGGCGGTCTCCACGGTCCGCGGGATCGGGTTCGGGCTGGCGACGGTCGCCGGGAGCGCGCTCGTCGCGGAGCTGGTCGAGCCCTCCGCACACGGTCGCGCGTCGGCGCGCTACGGCTACGCCGTCGGCCTGCCCCAGCTGTTGTTCCTGCCGGCAGGTGTCGCGGTCGTCGACGCGCTGGGGTTCACCGGGGTGTTCCTGCTGGCGGGGATCACCCCGGTCGCCGGAGCCCTGGTGGTGGCGTTCGTGCGGGGCCCCCGGCGGGCCCCGGCACCCCGCCGCGACGATGTCGTCCCACACCCCCGCGAGACCCGCAGGCGGCTCCCCGCCGCGCCGGTCCTGGCCATGCTGGGCTGCTCCACCGCGCAGGGCGGCGTGATCACCTTCGCCCCGCTCGTCGCCCCCGGGGCGACGGTCGCGGTGCCTGCCGCGCTGTTCGCCACCGCACTCGGCGCGCTGCTCGGCCGCGGCGTCGCGGGCACCCTCACCGACCGCAGCGGACGTCCCGGGACACTGCTCCCGGTCGGGACGGCGTGCGCCACGGTCGGGCTGCTCGGGGTGCTCGCCGCGCCGTACGCGTCGGTCCTGCTGGTGGTGGGGGCGGCCGTCGTCGGCGCCGGGTTCGGGCTGGTGCAGAACGACGCGATGGTCGCCCTGTTCGCCGCCGCCGGGCCGCTGCGCTACGGCGCGGCCAGCGCCGCCTGGAACATCGCCTACGACGCCGGGACGGGCCTGGGGGCGACCGGGCTCGGCGCGATCGCCGAGCCTTTCGGGTTCGCCGCCGCCTTCGGCACGACGGCCGCGGTGCTGCTCCTGCTCACCCCGGCCGTCCGGCGTCGTCGTGCCTGACCACCGCGACGGCAACCCCGGAGCGGCGGTCGGGCAGGAGCGTCGCGTGGCAGGGCGGGGCCCCGGGGTCGGGGCGCCCCTCCCCGACGGCGGCGGCTCAGGTCTTCGGAATCGCCCGCTGCAGCTGGGGGACGACCGCGTCGAGCACGGACGGAAGGCTGAGCACGGTCTGCCAGGCGAAGGCCAGCTCGGTGGCCCCCTCCAGGAACACGGTGCGCCCGTCGCGCATCGCGGGCAACCGCGACAGCAGCGGGTCCCCGACGACCGTCGCCTTCCCGCCGGGGGTGAACGACAGCTGATCCCAGACGATGAGGTCGTGGTCGAGCTCGCTCGCCTGCTCGAAGCTGAACTCGGTGTAGAACTTGCCTGCGGCCAGCTGGTCGATCCGGGGCGGCACCGTGAACCCCAGCTGGGTGAAGAACCGTGAGCGGGGGTCCTGCGAGGAGAACACGCTGATCTTGTCCGCGCTGCGGCTCGCGACGACGACCGAGCGCCCCTTCCACTGCGGGTCGGCGTCGCGGGCGGCGACGAACCTGGCCTCCAGATCGGTGACCAGCTTCTCGGCCTCGGCCTCCTTGCCCAGCGCCCGTCCGGTCTCGCGGGTGTACTCCTGCCACGGTGCGCCGTAGTCGTCGAACCCCCGGGGCGGTCCGACGGTCGGCGCGACGGCGCTCACCACCGGATAGCTCTGGGCGTCGAGGTCGGAGTAGAGGCCGATCACCAGGTCGGGGCGCTGTGCTGCGATCTTCTCCGGCTCGACGGAGGACATGTTCAGCACCGCCGGTGCCGCGCCCACTGCCTGCGCGGCCGCCTGGGCCCACGGCTGCACGACGACCTCCTCGTCGCCGTACCAGTAGCGGGCCGCCACCGGCGCCACCCCGAGCGCGAGGATCGCGTCGTGGTCGGTGTAGCCCACGGACACCACCCGCTGCGGGGCCTGCGGGATCGTCGCCGCACCGAGCTTGCCCTCGATCGTCACCGGGAACCCGGCACTCCCCGTCGCGGCACCGGTGCCGGTCTCCGACCTGCCGCCCCCGCCACACCCGGCCAGTACGGCGCCACCGGCCGCAGCCAGCGTCGTGAGAAGCATCTGCCGTCGGGTGAGTCCCATGTCCGTTCCCCTTCGCTCGTCCGGCGGAAGGATAAGACACGTTCTGAGGGTTGCCTCTCCTGTATTCAGGTGGGGCTCAACACTCCTCGGCGGCGGGGACGGACGGTGGCGCAGGCCAGGTCGAACCCGTGGACCCGTGCCGCGGTGCCGCCGAGCAGGGCGGCGCGGACGTCGTCGTCGAGCTCGGGGAACCGTCCGCGCAGCTCGTCGGGGTAGCGGAAGGTCATGAGGTCGCGGATCAGGCGCGCCGGGCGCACCAGCGGGTAGCCGCTGCCGAACATCAGCCGGTCCGGGCCGTAGGCGGCCAGCAGCTCGCCGAGCGCCTCGGCGGCGGGCACCCGGTGCCGGCGCAACGCGATCAGCAGGTCGGTGAGCAGCACGTAGACGTTGGGCAGGCGGGCCAACCGGACCAGCGACGCGGTCGGGGCGCAGGCGGCACCGACCACGAACCGGATCTTGGGCAGGGCCGTGGCCAGCGCGGCGACCTCGGTGACGTCGACGGCACCGGCCGGCAGCGGCCCGGCGCTGCGCACCCGGACCGGGAGTGCGGACCCGGCGCGGACCGGCTCGGCCCACTCCGGCCACCGGGGCCGCGGTACGGCGTCGCCCTCGGCGACGACGCCGTGCACGTGCGCCGAGCCGCCCCGCCCGGCGG
>NZ_JAMXSG010000122.1:0-16406 GCF_024124365.1 Pseudonocardia sp. McavD-2-B | reverse complement strand
GGGCCGCGGCCCGACCGAAGTGCAGTTCCTCGGCGACGACGACGAACGACTCCAGCTGCCGTAGCTCCACCCTCCGATCATGTCGATCCGACGACAGGAACGGAAGCAAGAGCGTCCCGATGGCGTCCCAATGCTGTTCTACCGTTGCGTGGCGGTGGTCACGACGGCGTGGTCGCGACCGTCGCTCCACGACGAGTGCAAGGGGGCACCGGGTTGAGCACGAGCACACCGTCGATGCGCCGCAAGGCGGGGATCGCCTCGTTCGTCGGCACCACCATCGAGTGGTACGACTTCTACATCTACGGCACCGCCGCCGCGCTGGTGCTGGGGCCGCTGTTCTTCCCGAACGCCTCCCCCGCCGCCGGTGTGCTGGCCTCGTTCGCCACGTTCTGGGTCGGGTTCCTCGCCCGGCCGATCGGCGGGATCGTCTTCGGCCACCTCGGTGACCGGCTCGGCCGCAAGACCGCGCTGGTCGCGACGCTGCTGCTGATGGGCGTCTCGACGCTCGCGATCGGGCTGCTGCCCGTCCACGACGACATCGGCGTCCTCGCCCCGGTGCTGCTGGTCGTGGCCCGGCTCGTACAGGGGCTCGCCGTCGGCGGGGAGTGGGGCGGCGCGGTGCTGATCGCCTCGGAGCACGCGTCGAAGAACCGCCGGATCCTCTACGGCGCCTTCGCCCAGCAGGGCAGTCCGGCGGGGCAGATGCTCGCCACCGGCTCGTTCGCGCTCGTCGCGATGCTGCCGGAGGACGCCTTCCTGTCCTGGGGCTGGCGCGTGCCGTTCCTCGTGTCGGCGGCGCTGGTCGTCGTCGGGCTGGTGATCCGGCTGCGGATCGAGGAGAGCCCGGCGCTGGTCGCGATGCGGTCGCGCGGCACGACGGCGCGGTTCCCGCTCGCGGAGCTGCTGCGGGAGCGGACGATGCTGGTGGTCGTCTCGGTGGGAGCGTGCGCACTGGTGGCCGCGGCCGCGTACTTCAAGAACACGTTCGCGCTGTCCTGGGCGGTCAACGACCTCGGCTTCGACCGCCAGGTGTTCCTCAACGTCGTGCTGATCAGCTCGACCGTGCAGTTCTTCACCCAGCCGCTCGGGGCGTTCATGGCGACCTGGTGGAACCCGCGGAAGGTCGTCACCGCGCTGCTGCTGATCGAGCTGCCGCTGTTCCCGGTGATGTTCTGGCTGATCTCCACCGGCAGCTTCGGGCTGGCCGCGCTCGGCATGGCGCTCGCGACGCTGCCGCACACGATGTACTACGCGATCCTCGCCGGGATGCTGGCCGAGGCGTTCCCCGCGCGGATGCGCTACACCGCGATCTCGCTGTCCTACGCGCTGGCGGGCACGCTGTTCGGCGGCACCGCCCCGCTCGTCGGGCAGTCGCTGCTGGCCGCGACCGGGTCGATCGTGCCCGTCGTGGGGTACTCGCTGGTGATCGTGCTCATCTCGCTGCTGGCGGCCCGGTACGTCCTGGCCCGCGGACCGGTCCCCGACGACGAGCGTCTCGACGCCGCCGTCACCGGCACCACCGGGAGGACCGCATGACCGCACGACTCCGCGAGCCCCGCTTCCCCGAGCCCGAGGTGCCCGCCGGCGCGACCGCGCTCGCCGCCCGGCTGCGGGCGCTCGTCGCCGCCGACCCGGACCGCCCGCTGGTCACCGAGGACACCGCGGACGGCCCCGGTGTGGTGCGCACCCGCGCGGAGTTCGACGCCTGCACCAACCGTCTGGCCAGGGCGTTCGCCGACCGCGGGGTGCGGCGCGGGGACCTGGTGTCGATCGCGCTGCCGAACAGCGCCGCGCACCTCGAGAGCTCGGTCGCGGCGTGGAAGGTTGGCGCGGTGCCGCAGCCGCTGTCGGCCCGGCTGCCCGCCGCCGAGCGCGACGCGGTGCTCGCCGTCGCCGCGCCGGCGCTCGTCGTCGACACCCCGGTCGACGCCGGCTCCTACGACGACGGCCCGCTCCCCGACGTCGTCGGGCCCAGCTGGAAGGCCCCCACCTCGGGCGGGTCGACCGGTACCCCGAAGGTGATCGTCGCCGGTCAGGCCGCCTGCGTCGAACAGGTCCTGGCCCGCGCCGACGGGCTGCGCATCGACCGCGACGGCGTCTTCGGCTGCACCGCGCCGCTGCACCACAACGCGCCCTTCATGTTCACGCTGATGGCGTTGCTCCAGGGCCACCACGTCGTGCTCATGGGCCGGTTCGACGCCGCCCGCGCACTCGCGATGATCCCCGCGTACGGCGTCACCTGGCTCTACGCGGTGCCGACCATGATGAGCCGGATGCTGCGCCTGCCCGACGCCGACTGGGCCGCCTGCGACACCGGGACCCTGCGGACCGTGCTGCACGTCGGCGCGCCCTGCCCGCCGGAGGTCAAGCGCGGCTGGATCGACCGGGTCGGCGCGGAGACGGTGTTCGAGATCTACTCCGGCACCGAGTCGCAGGCCGGCACCGCGATCGACGGCCACGACTGGCTGGCCCACCCGGGGTCGGTCGGGCGGGTCACCCGCGGCGAGATCACCGTCCGCGACGACGACGGCCGTGAGCTCGGCCCCGGTGTCACCGGTGAGATCTGGATGCGGTCGGGCGGGGCGCCGACGTACCACTACCTGGGCGCCTCCGCCCGCGAGCGCGACGGCTGGGAGTCGCTCGGCGACATGGGCTCACTGGACGCCGACGGCTACCTGTACCTGGCCGACCGGCGCTCGGACATGATCCTCGTCGGCGGCGCGAACGTGTACCCGGCGGAGGTCGAGGCGGCGCTGACCGCGCATCCCGGGGTACGGGACGCCGTCGTCGTCGGGCTGCCGGATTCCGACTACGGGCACGTCGTGCACGCCGTCGTACAGGCCGAACCGGGCATCGAGAACGATCTTCGCGAGTTCCTCGACGGGCGTCTGAGCAGGGCGAAACAGCCACGGAGCATCGACGTCGTCGACCACCCGCTGCGCGACGACGCCGGGAAGGTGCGCCGCTCGGAGATCGCCGCGCGCGCCGCGGACGCTCGACGGCGCGCAACGGCGGACGGTGCGACAGGATGACGTCCATGACCGACCTCCTGGACCGTCTGCGCGAGCTGCAGGTGTCCGCCATCTGCGACGCCGACAAGTCGCTCCCCGTGGTGGACCCCGCGATCCGGGCCCTGGTGCCGGACGTGTCGATGGCCGGGCCCGCGGTGACGGTGTCCTGTGTGGACGACCACCTGCCGATGTTCGCTGCGCTGTCCGCGGCCCGCCCCGGCTCGGTGCTCGTGGTCGCCGGAGGGGGTGGTCACCGCGCCGTGTCCGGTGAGCTGTTCGCGACCGAGGCGAAGCGGCGCGGGCTGGCCGGGATCGTCGTCGACGGGCTGGTCCGCGACGTCCGCGGGCTGCGCGGGATCGGACTGCCGGTGTTCGCCCGCGGGACCTGCCCGGCCTCGGGCAGCACGAGCGACCCGGGCACCGTCGACGAGATGGTGTCGTTCGGCGGGCTCGTCGTGAGCCCGGGCGACCTGGTGTGCGGCGACGACGACGGCCTGCTGATCGCCGCGCCGGACCGGCTCGCCGAGGTCGTCGACGCCGCCGAGGGCATCGAGGCCGCCGAGCGCGCGCTGGTCTCGGCCATGCGCAACGGCCACGACCTGCACTCGCTGACCACGGTCGTCGAGCACGTCGCGGCGCTGCGCCGGGGTGAGCCCAGCGCACTGGGGTTCAAGGTCTGAGCGGGCCGCTCAGGCCGCGACCGAGTCCCAGCTGAACTCCTCGGTCATCGAGCCGGGGCAGTCCGGGCACGGGACGGCGACGCCCGCCGTCTCGTCACCGGGGAGCTCGGCCTCCGCGCCGCAGCCGGCGCACCGCTGCCAGGACACCAGTTCTCCGTACATGTGTTCGAGGGTGAACCACATCGGTGTAGTTCGCAACCCCGCAGGTCCGGGGGCGGATCAGACGTCGTCGATCAGGTCCGCGACCGAGGAGACGACCCGCGTCGGGCGGAACGGGAACCGGTCGATCTCGTGCTCCCTGGTGATGCCCGAGAGCACCAGCACCGTGCGCATCCCGGCCTCCAGTCCGGCCAGGATGTCGGTGTCCATCCGGTCGCCGATCATGACCGTGGACTCCGAGTGCGCGCCGAGCCGGTTGAGCGCGGCCCGCATCATCAGCGGGTTCGGCTTGCCGACGAAGTACGGGTCGACCCCGGTGGCCTTGGAGATCATCGCGGCGACCGAGCCGGTCGCGGGGAGGATGCCCTCCGGGGACGGGCCGGTCGCGTCGGGGTTGGTGGCGACGAACCGGGAACCCTGCTCGACCAGGCGCATCGCGGTCGCGATCGAGGAGAAGCTGTAGGTGCGGGTCTCGCCGAGCACGACGTAGTCGGGGTTGCGGTCGGTGATGACGTAGCCGATGTCGTGCAGCGCGGTGGTCAGCCCGGCCTCGCCGATCACGTAGGCGCTGCCCTGCGGGCGCTGCTCGCCGAGGAACGCGGCGGTGGCGAGCGCGGAGGTCCAGATCGACTCCTCCGGCACGTCGAGGCCGGTGGCCTGCAACCGGTAGCGCAGGTCGCGGGGGGTGTGGATGCTGTTGTTGGTCAGGACCAGGAACGGCACGCCCTTGTCCCGCAGCCGCGACAGCAGCGTGTCCGCACCCGGGACGATGCTGCCCTCGCGGACGAGGACGCCGTCCATGTCGGTCATCCAGCACTCGATCGGCTTCTGCTCCACGGGTCCGACCCTAGACCCGCGACGGTTGGCAGGCCGGGCACCAGAACAGGTTGCGGTTCTGGTGCCCGGCGTGCCGTACCGGCGTGCCGCAGACGAGGCAGTCCATCCCGGTGCGGCGGTAGACGTAGACCTCGCCGCCGTGCCGGTCCTTCCGTCCGGCCTGCCCGCGCCGGCGCGGGTCGTGCTCGGGACGCACGGTGTCGATACGGCCGGTCCGCACGCCGTCGCGCATGAGCACGACGAGATCGGCCCACATCGCGTCCCACGTCTCCCGGTCCAGCGACCGGCCCGGGAGCTGCGGGTCCAGGCCGTGCCGGAACAGCACCTCGGCGCGGTAGACGTTCCCGACGCCGGCGAGCACCTTCTGGTCCATCAGCAGCGTCGCGAGCGGGCTGCGCGAGGCCGAGATGCGGGCCCAGACCGTGTCCGGGTCGGCGTCGGGACGCAGCGGGTCCGCACCCAGCCGGGCCCTCAGGACGCGGGCCTCGGCCGAGGTGAGGAGCTCACAGGCGGTCGGGCCGCGCAGATCCGCGTAGTGGGTCTGCCCGACCAGGCGCATCCGCAGCTGCCCGACCGGTTCCGGCGCGGGCAGCGGCTGTTCGACGAACGTGCCGTACAGCCCGAGGTGGACGTGCACGACGCGGTCGCGGCCGTAGCGGTGGAACAGGTGCTTGCCGTGGGCCTCGGCCCCGGTCATCACCTCACCGTCGAGCAGCGCCGCACAGGCTCCGAAACGGCCCTGCGGGCTGGACACGCCGACCGGCCGGCGCACGAACAGCTTCCGGTGCAGCCGCGCCAGCCGGTGCAGCGTGTGTCCCTCGGGCATCCCGGCTCCGGGTCAGGACGCGGGGAGCTCGATCTCGCCGGTCCGCTCGTAGTCGAGGACCTGGTCGATGCGCCGCTGGTGGCGCGCGTCGCCGGAGAACGGGGTGGCCAGGAAGGCGTCGACGATCGCGACGACCTCGTCGAAGCTGTGCTGCCGCGCGCCGACACCGATGATCTGGGCGTCGTTGTGCTCGCGGGCGAGCGTCGCGGTGGCCTCGTTCCACGCCAGCGCGGCGCGGATGCCCTGCACCTTGTTGGCGGCGATCTGCTCGCCGTTGCCGGACCCGCCCAGCACGATGCCGAGGGACTCCGGGTCCTCGACCACGCGCCGCGCGGTCTCGATGCACCAGGCGGGGTAGTCGTCGAGGGCGTCGTAGGTCGGAGCCCCGACGTCGATCGCCTCGATCCCCTGCTCGGTCAGGTACTCGACGAGCTTGCCCTTGACCTCGAAACCGGCGTGGTCACTGCCCAGGTAGACGCGCACGGGGCACGATCCTCCCCCATGCGGATCAGCGGCGTGGACGGGGTCCCGGGTGGCTGGGTGGTGTGCGTGCTCTCCGGCAGCGGACGGACACGTGAGGTGACGTGGACGGTGGTCCCCGACGCGGCGTCGGTACTCGCCGCGACGGCCGGGTGCGACGCCGTCGGGATCGACATCCCGCTGTCGGTCCCGGCCGGTGCGCAGCGCCGCGAGGCCGAGATCCTCGCGTCGGCGCGGCTGGGCCGGGCGCGGTCCTCCCTGTTCCCGACCCCGCCCGCCCCGGTGCTCGACGCAGGCTCCTACGACGAGGCCTGCGCCGCCGCCCAGGCCGTCACGGGGAAGAAGATCAGCCTGCAGACCTGGTACATCGTCGGGAAGATCCGCGAGTTCCAGCAGGTGCGGCTGCCGTCGTCGGTGGTCGAGGCGCACCCGGAGCTGACGTTCCGCACCATGGCACCGTCGCGTGTCTTCGCGGCGAAGAAGACCGCGCGCGGGGCGGGCCAGCGGGTCGCGGCGCTGTCGGAGTGGGTCCCCTCCGCCGCGTCGCTCGGTGACCTGCCCACCGCCGCCCGGCTCGACGACGTCCTCGACGCGCTGGCCTGCGCCTGGACCGCGGAACGCGTGGCCCACGGGACCGCGGAGCTGCTCGGCCCGGGAACCGACGCCCTGGGCCGGTCCACCGCGATCGCGGTCTGAGCGCGAGGATCACCGGATGGACGGGCAGCGGTCGGGCGGGCAGCGGTCGGACGGGCGCTGGCTCGAGCTCGCCGACGGGGTACTCGCCCGCCGGCACCACGAGCTCGACCTGACCACCGGTCTCGTGCTCGGCACGTCCGCCGCCCTGGTCATCGACACCCGCGGCGACACCGCCCAGGGCGCCGAGCTCGCCACCGCGGTGCGCGCGGTGACCGCCCTGCCGGCCGTCGTGGCCCTCACCCACGCCCACTTCGACCACTGCTTCGGCACCGCCGCGTTCCCGGGCGCCCCGGTGTACGCCCAGGCCGGCTGCGCGGGTGCACTGCTGGCGACGGCCGCCGCCCAGCGCGCCCACTGGTCCCGGCACTACCGCGACGCCGGGAGCGCCGGCAGCTCCGGGGGATCCGGCAGCTCCGCCGCCGCGACGGCCGACGCGCTCGCCGCCACCGTCCCGGTCCTCCCCGACCGCCCGGTCTGCCCCCGCCCGGCCTCCGTGCACACGCTCGACCTGGGCGGACGCGTCGTGCAGCTCGTGCACCCCGGCCCCGCGCACACCGGACACGACCTGGCGGTGCACGTCCCGGACGCGGGCGTGCTCTTCGCCGGGGACCTGCTGGAGAACGGGGCGCCGCCGTCGTTCGGGCCGGACTCCTACCGCCGCGACTGGGCGGCCGCCGTGGGGCTGCTGCTCGACGTCGCCGCAGCCCCCGTCGCCACCGGGACACGGGTGTTCGTCCCGGGGCACGGCGATCCCCTGTCGCCCGACGAGGCGGCGGCACAGCACGCGGACCTGCTGCGGATCGCCCGGGCGGCCGAGGCCGCCGCCGCCGTGGTCCCGGGTGCTCTCCCGGAGTACTCGCTCGACCGGTAGGCGATTCCACGCGCCGACCGTCTGCCGACCACCGCGTGTCGGCCGTGCAGGCCGAGCCGTGAGCCGGTGTTCCCCGATATCGGGGTGGGCACAGTTCGCTCCACGAATCCGCTTACCCGGTAAGCGAGTTCACGGATCCTCTGCCCGCGGCAGCGGTGATCGGCCGCAGTGGTCGGCACACGTCACCCGTCCGGTCGAGCCCGCCGTGATGGGGCCGCGCCGGTGCCGGACCGCGGTGGGGCGCCCATCGGCGTGGCGAGGTTCGACGAAGCTGCGGGCCCGCGCGCGGCGGCCGGCGGACATGGGCGGCTCCGTGGGGTCGGCGGATCCGGACACGCTGGAGAGAACAGCCGGTGGGAACTGGTCCGGACAGACGTCCGGATACCGCCGTACGGACCACCGGACGGAGTGGCGTCGGGCGCGATCGCCGCGGGACACACGGACGTAACAGCGGACACCTAGCGTCACCGGCCGTGGGGAACGTGCCGCTGGTGGGGGTCGAGGAGGAGTTCCACGTGGTCGGCCTGGCCGACCGCCGGGCCGCGCCCGACGCGGAACGGTTGCTGGAGCACCTGGACGGGGCGGAGTTCTTCCCCGAGCTGCAACGGTCGCTGGTCGAGACCAACTCGCCCGCGACGCCGTCGCTGGACGAGCTGCGCACCCACGTGCGACGCCTGCGTACCCGGCTGCGCGAGGCGGCCGAACCGCTGGGGCTGGGTGTGGTCGCGGCCGGGACGGTGCCGCTGGTCGACCTGTCCGGCGACGACATCTCCGCCGGAGCCCGGTACGAGCGGATGCAGCACGAGTACCAGATGCTGGTGCGCGAGCAGCACATCTGCGGGGTGCAGGTGCACGTCGACGTCCCCGACCGCGACACCGCCGTGCAGGTCTCGCGCCGGGTCTCCCCCGCCCTGCCGACCCTGCTCGCCATCACCGCCAGCTCGCCGTACTGGCGCGGCCACGACACCGGCTATGCCAGCTACCGCAGCATGATCTGGCAGCGCTGGCCCACCGCCGGGCCGCCCGGCGACGTCACCACCGCCGCCGAGTACGACACGATGATCGACGAGCTCATCGCGTCCGGGACGATCAGCGACGCCGGGATGCTCTACTTCGACGTCCGACCCAGCGCACACCTGCCGACCGTCGAGCTGCGGCTGTGCGACGCCTGTCCCGACGTCGACGACGTCGTGCTGGTCGCGGGTCTGTTCCGCGCGCTGGTCGGGCGGGCCCGCGCCGACACCGAGGCGGGCAGGCCGCTGCCCCGCGCCCGGTACGAGCTGCTGCGTGCGGCCGGTTGGCGGGCCGCGCGGTCCGGGCTGGAGGGCGACCTCGTCGAGATCGGCCGGGCCCCTGCCGGTCCCCCGACACTGAGCTCCCCGTCGGTGCAGCTGCGCGCGCTGGTGGAGGACCTGCGGCCGTGGCTGGAGGAGGTCGGCGACCACGAGCAGGTCGCCGAGCTGGCCGAGGGCGTCCTGGCCCGCGGATCGGGCGCGGCGGCGCAACGGCGCGCGTTCGGGCGTCGCGGGTCGCTGACCGACGTGGTCGACGAGCTGCTGGCCCGCACCCACGGCGAGCGGCCGCCGTCGGCACCGGCGGAGACCGTGCCGTCCGCGCCGGAGCTGCTGGACGGCTACGTCCCACCCCGCTACGACGAGGCCGTCGACGCGACCGGCGCCGTCCGGCCCGGCTACGGCTGGCTGTTCCGCTCGCTGGAGCGGCTCGGCCCGCGCGGGCTGGCCGCGGCGGAGAACGCGCTGCGCACCGAGCAGCGCGCCCGCGGGGTGACCTTCCCGGTCCCCGGCGTCGAGCCCGGCGACGACGGCGAGCGGCTGTTCCCGCTGGACCTGGTGCCGCGGATCATCGAGCGCCACGACTGGGCGCACCTCGCGTCCGGGCTGGAGCAGCGGATCCGGGCGCTGGAGTGCTTCGTGCGCGACGTCTACGGCCGGCGCGAGATCGTGCGCGACCGGGTCGTCCCGGCCTCGGTGGTCGAGCAGGCCCCCGGCCGCACCCGCTCGGGCGCGCTGGTGCCGCCGGACGCGGTGCGGATCGCCGTGGGCGGCATCGACCTGGTCCGCGACGACGCCGACGGCTGGGTCGTGCTGGAGGACAACCTGCGCGTCCCGTCGGGCATCGGGTTCTCGATGATGAGCCGGCGCCTGATCCGCAGCGTGCTGCCCGACCTGGAGTCGCCCTCGGAGGTGCGCCACCTCGACGACGTGCCGGACCGGCTGCGGGCGGCGCTCGCTGCCGGCGACCCCGACGGACCCGACGGGGAGGCCGCGCTGCTGACCGCGGGCGAGGTGGACCCGGCGTTCTTCGAGCACCGGCTGCTCGCCGAGGCGATGGGCGTCCCGCTGGTGACCCCGGCCCGGCTGCAGGTCACCGACGGCGCGCTGTTCCTCGTCGGCGGTGGGCGGCGGCGCCGGATCACCACCCTCTACCGTCGGATGGACGAGAACGAGCTCGCGATCGCCCGCGGCGCCGACCACCGCCCGCTCGGCCGCGCGCTGTGGGCGGCTATGGCCCGCGGGCGGGTGGCGCTGCGCAACGCGCCCGGCAACGGCGTCGCCGACGACAAGCTCGTCTACGCCTACGTGCCGGAGATGATCCGCTACTACCTCGGCGAGAAGCCGGTGCTGGCCTCGGTGCCGACGCTGCCCTGCGTCGACCCGCTCGCCCGTGAGCAGGTTCTGGACCGGCTCGACCGGCTGGTGCTCAAGCCTGTCGACGGCTACGGCGGCGCCGGGATCGTGATCGGCCCGCACGCCGGGCGCGCCGAGCTGGACCGGGTGGCCGCGGCGATCCGGGACTCCCCGGCCGGCTGGGTCGCCCAGGACCTCGTCGGGATCTCCACCCATCCCACCTTCACCGACGGCGCCCTCCGGCCCCAGGCCGTCGACCTGCGGGTCTTCGCGGTGCAGTCCCCCGGCGCCGGCGGGGTGCCCGAGGTCGACGTGCTGCCCGCGGCGCTGTCGCGGGTCGCCCCGCCCGGCGGGATGATCGTGAACTCCTCGCGCGGCGGCGGGGCGAAGGACACCTGGGTGCTGGCCTGAGCCGGGCTCAGCCGGCGAGGAGCAGGTCCGGCTCGCCCAGCACCCGGTCGGCCACGGCGCGGGCGGTCCCGGTGACGGTGGCCGCCCGGCCGTGCGGGGACACGAGCACGGCGACGTCCGGCCCGGTCGCGACCCCGCGGCGCACCAGCTCCGCGTGCACCGCGGGGACCAGCCAGGTGCCCAGCTCGGCGTAGCTGCCACCGAGGACGACGGTGCCGACGTCGACGACGTGGAGTACCGACGTCAGCGCCGTACCCAGCGCGGCACCGGCCCGGGCCAGCGCCCCCGTCGCGGCCGGGTCCCCCGCGCGGGCGGCGGTCCGCAGCGCCGCGACGTCGGCGGCGCCCGCGTCGCCGAGCAGGGCGGGCAGGCCCGCGTAGACCTCGACGCAGCCGGTGCCGCCGCAGCCGCAGAGCCGCCCGGCGCGCTCGATCACGACGTGCCCGATCTCCCCGGCGACGCCGCGGGCACCGGGCAGCACCCGCCCGTCGACGACGATCCCGCCGCCGATCCCCACGTCGGCGGAGACGTAGACGAAGTCGTCGGCCTGCCCCAGGTGCGCGAGCGCCCCGAGCGAGGCCTCGTTGCCGACGAGCAGCGGCACCTCACCGAGCGCACCGGCGTGCTCGGCGGGGCGGCAGCCGTCGAGCCGGGGCAGGTTCGGGGCCCGCAGCAGTACCGCCGCGCCGTCCGAGCCGCGCACCGGTCCGGGGACGGCGATCCCGGCCCCGGCGACCGTTCGGCCGGTGCGCGCGGCCAGGTTCGCCGCGGTCCGCGCGGCCCGCCCGAACACCGCATCCGGGTCGAGGCCGCGGTGGTCGCGGCGCCGGCGCGACCGGTGCACCACCTGCCCGTCCAGACCGGTGACCAGCGCGTCGACGCCGTCGACCTCGACCGACACGGCCAGCACGACCGGCCCGCTGCCGGCGAACACCAGGGGGGTGCCGGGCCGGCCGACCCGGCTGCGGTCGGGCTCGCCCTCCGCGAGCACGCCCGCGGCGACCAGCGGGTCCAGCAGCCCCGCGACGGCGCCGCGGGTCAGCCCGGTCGCCGCGGCGAGCGTCGCCCGCGACGACGGCGCCGCCCGCAGCGCCCCCAGCAGCAGGCCGAGGTTGTGCCGGCGCACCGCCGGTGGGCGCGCGGGCGGGGCCTGCGGGCGGGGAGCCGGTCGGTCGTGCACGGGGTCATCGTGCTCCGGCGAGGTGTTCCAGTGCCAGCTGGTGGAGCCGGACGAAGCCGTACCCGCGACGGCCCAGCGCGTCCGGGTCGACGGTGTCCAGCGCCGGGTCGGCGAACAGGTCCGCCGCGGTCTCCCCGGCCCCCAGCGTCGGCTCGGACAGTGCGGGCACCCCGGCCTCGGCGAGCGCGGCGACGACCTCGGGATCGGCCCGGAACGCGGCCGCCCGCTCGCGCAGCAGCAGGTAGGTGCGCATGTTCGCGGCGGCGCTGTCCCACACCCCGCGCCGGTCCTCGGTGCGCGCCGGCTTGTAGTCGAAGTGCCGTGGCCCGTCGTAGCCCGCGGTCTCGAGCAGGTCGACCAGCGAGAACGCGTTCAGCAGGTCACCGTGGCCGAACACCAGGTCCTGGTCGTACTTGATGCCGCGCTGGCCGTTCAGGTCGATGTGGAACAGCTTCCCGGCCCACAGTGCCTGGGCGACGCCGTGGGTCATGTTGAGCCCGGCCATCTGCTCGTGCCCGACCTCGGGGTTGACGCCCACGAGCTCGGGGTGGGCGAGGCGCTCGACGAAGGCCAGCGCGTGCCCGACGGTGGGCAGCAGGATGTCCCCGCGGGGCTCGTTGGGCTTCGGCTCGATCGCGAACCGGATGTCGTACCCCTGCTCCAGGACGTGCCCGCAGAGCAGGTCCATGGCCTCACGGTAGCGGTCCAGGGCGGCGCGGACGTCCTTGGCGGAGTCGAACTCCGAACCCTCCCGTCCACCCCACAGCACGAAGGTGCGGGCACCGAGCTCCGCGGCCAGCTCGACGTTGTGCAGCACCTTGCGCAGCGCGAGGCGCCGCACGGTCCGGTCGTTGGAGGTGAACCCGCCGTCCTTGAACACCGGGTGCGAGAACAGGTTCGTGGTGATCATCGGAACGGTCATGCCGGTCGCCTCGCACGCCTTCCGCAGCCGTGCGATCTGCCGGTCCCGGTGGGCCGGGTCCGGCGCGAAGCCGAACAGATCGTCGTCGTGGAAGGTGAGACCCCAGGCGCCGCGCGCGGCGAGCTCCTCGACGGCCTCGACGACGTCGAGCTCGGGGCGGGTGGGCGAGCCGAACGGGTCGGCCGCGGTCCAGCCGACGGTCCACAGTCCGAAGGAGAACCGGTCGGCGGGGGTGGGGGCGGGAACGGACATGGGCTGGGACTCCTGGGACGGGGGTGCGGGACGGTCCGGCAGCGAGCCGGTGGACAGGACGCCGGCGTAGAACCGGGCGCTGAGCTTGGGGGTGCGGGCGTGGGTCACCGGGTCCACGGCGACGATGCCGAAGCGCATCGCGTAGCCGCGGGCCCACTCGAAGTTGTCGAGCAGTGACCAGACGTAGTAGCCGCGGACCGGCAGGCCGTCGGCCGCGGCCCGGGCGGTCTCGGCGAGGTGGTCGTGCAGGTAGGCGACGCGGTCGTGGTCCTGCACCGCGCCGTCGGCGGCGGGGACGTCGGGATAGGCGGCGCCGTTCTCGGTGACCACCAGGTCCAGGCCGGGATGCTCGGCGGCGAGCCGGCGCAGCAACGCGCCCAGGCCCCGGGCGTCGACCCCCCAGCCCATGTCGGTGAGCGGACCGGCGGGCCGCGGGAACTCGACGTCCTCGCAGGCGACCCACGGGGTGGCGGCACCGTCGCCGTGCCCGTCGGCGGTCTCCTTCGGCCGCTCGCGCGTCCAGTGCCGCACGACGGTCGGCGTGTAGTAGTTGACCCCCAGCACGTCCGGCGGGGCGTGCACCAGCCGCTCGTCGCCGGGCAGGACGAACGACCAGTCGGTGACCCCGGCGGTGTCGGCGAGGACGTCGGCCGGGTAGCCGCCGTCGAGCATCGGCCCGGTGAACAGGCGGTTCTGCAGACCGTCGACCCGGCGGGCGGCGTCGCGGTCGGCGTCGGACCCGGTCTGCGGCAGCACCCAGGCCAGGTTGAGGCTGACGGCGATCCGGGCGCCGGGGAGCAGCTCCCGGATCGCCGTGGTGGCGAGTCCGTGGGCGAGGTTGAGGTGGTGCACCGCGGCCAGTGCCGCGGCGGGCTCGGTACGACCGGGTGCGTGCACCCCGGCCGCGTAGCCGAGGAAGGCGCTGCACCACGGCTCGTTGAGCGTCGTGAACAGCTCCACCCGGTCACCCAGCGCGGCGGCGACGACGGCCGCGTACTCGGCGAACCGGTACGCCGTCGCCCGTGCCGCCCAGCCACCGGCGTCCTCCAGGGCCTGGGGCAGGTCCCAGTGGTAGAGCGTGAGCACCGGGGCGATCCCCGCGGCCCGCAGCGCGTCGACCAGCTCCGAGTAGAAGGCGAGCCCCTGGGCCGACACGGGTCCGAGGCCGTCCGGTCCGACCTGCGGGGTCACCCGGTTCCAGCTGACGGAGAAGCGGTAGGACTGCAGGCCCAGCTCGCGCATGAGCGCCACGTCCTCGTGGACCCGGTGGTAGTGGTCGGCCGCGACATCGCCGGTCTCGCCGTCCGCGGTCCGACCGGGGGTGTGGGCGAAGGTGTCCCAGATGCTGGGGGTGCGTCCGCCCTCGGCGACCGCCCCTTCGATCTGATAAGCGGCGGTGGCAGCGCCGAGCACGAGCCCCTCGGGCAGATACGTGGTCATCCGCCGAGCCGCCGGCCGCTCGCCGGGTCGAACGCGTGCACCGTGCGGCCCTCACGGGCCGCGACCCGGAGCCGGGAACCGACGGCCGGTCCCGCCCCGCCGTCGAGCCGGACGACGAACCGCTGCGCGTCGGCACCGACCCGCCCGTGCACGAAGGTGTCCGACCCCAGCTCCTCGGCGAGCTCGACGGTGAGCTCGAGGGCGGGCTCGGCGTCGTCGGCCGGGCGCAGACCCTCCGGACGGACCCCGAGCAGGACCTCGGACAGCCCGGCCCCCGCCGCGTCGGCCAGCACGTCCCGCGGCAGCGCGACGGCGGCCCCGGCCAGGTCGGCACCACCGGGGGTGAGCACCGCGGTGCGCAGGTTCATCGCGGGCGAGCCGATGAACCCGGCGACGAAGGCGGTCGCGGGCCGCTCGTAGAGCTCGCGAGGCGCGGCGCACTGCTCCAGCAGACCGTCGCGCAGCACCGCGACGCGGTGCCCCATCGTCATGGCCTCGACCTGGTCGTGGGTGACGTAGACGGTCGTGGTGCCGAGCCGCTGCTGCAGGGCGGCGATGTGCGCACGGGTCTCCACCCGCAGCTTGGCGTCCAGGTTGGACAGCGGTTCGTCCATGAGGAACACCGCGGGCTCGCGGACGATGGCGCGGCCCATCGCGACACGCTGGCGCTGGCCACCGGAGAGCGCCTTCGGCCTGCGGTCGAGGTAGGGCGTGAGGTCGAGCAGCTCGGCGGCCGCACGGACCCGCCGGGTGAGCTCGCTCTTCCCGACCTTCTGCAGCCGCAGGGCGAAGCCCATGTTCTCCGCGACGGTCATGTGCGGGTAGAGCGCGTAGTTCTGGAACACCATCGCGATGTCGCGTTCCTTGGGCGCGACGCCGGACACCTCGCGGCCCCCGATCTCGATGCCGCCCTCGTCGACGTCCTCCAGCCCGGCGAGCATCCGCAGTGCCGTCGACTTGCCGGACCCGGACGGGCCGACGAGCACCAGGAACTCCCCGTCGGCGATGTCCAGGTCGAGCCGGTCGACCGCGCGCACCGGGGGCGGCCCCGGATAGACACGGGACGCGGCCCGGTAGGCGACCTCGGCCATGATCGTCGTCCTCTCGCTGGGAACCGGCTCCGCTGCCGGCCCCTCCGACCCTGGCCCACGAACAGCCACATGCCTAGAGTTTGTTCGTCTTCCGTACGAACTAACACCGGAGCACGCATGGACGCGAGCAGCCGGATCGCCGCCGGTGACCTGCGGCGACACCACCTGGGCCTGGTGCTGGGCGAGGTCGTCCACGGGTCCGCGATCAGCCGCGCCGGCATCGCCGCGGCGACCGGACTGACCCGGTCGACGGTCTCCGGGCTCATCGCGGAGCTGCTCGCCGGCGGCCTCGTCCGCGACATCGGCGCCGGCCCGGGCGGCACCTCGGGACGCCCCGGCCGCCGTCTGGTCCCCGACCCGGCCGGACCGGTCGGCATCGCCCTGCAGATCGAGGAGGACGGCGTCGGCGGTTGCCTGGTCGACCTGGCCGGCCGGGCCGGGGCCGGCCGATGGCACCGGGCTGGGATCGCCGGGGCCCCGCCACAGCGGGCCGCACGGGACCTGGCACCGGTCCTGCGTGAGCTCCTGCTCGCCGCGGCCGTCGGGGACCGGCCCGCCGCCGGGATCGTGCTGGCGGTGCCCGGTGTCGTGTCCGGCTCCGCCGCCACCACGGCGGTGACCTCTCCGGCACTGGGCTGGGACGCGGCCGCGATCGGCACCCTGCTCGCGGCACAGGCCGAGCAGCTCGGGGCGGGCGGGATCGCGGTGGAGGTCCGCTGCGCCACGGCACTGGCCGCCCAGGCCGAACCGGACGCCGGGCCGGCGGGGACGACCACGGCGCACGTCGGCGGACGCAGTGAGATCGGCGTGGCACTGGTGCGCGACGGGCGCGCCCCGGGCCGCGCCGCGACCCGGTTCGGGCACCTCGTCGCCCGCCCGGGCGGCACCGCCTGCCCGTGCGG
>NZ_JAMXSG010000121.1:0-16491 GCF_024124365.1 Pseudonocardia sp. McavD-2-B | reverse complement strand
GGTGGCGGTCGTGGCGGCGGGCAGGCCGAACGCGAGCGCGCCGAGCGCCAGCCCGGACACGGCGGCACCGGTGCCCAGACGCACCCGTCGCGACCGGCCGGCGCGACGGCCGTGGTCGCCCTCGACCGGCGCCGGGCGCAGCACCGACACGAGCTGGCCGTCCGGGGTGAGCGACAGGCCCGCCGGCGGCGGAGGCAGCTCGGTGTCCTGCGGGATCGCGCGCAGCGTCGACATCAGCGACGGCGGCAGCGTGGGGGCGTCGGCACCGCGCAGCGCGGTGCGGGCCCGCCGCTGCTCGGCGACCTCCACCGCGCAGTCGGGGCAGCGCTCGAGGTGGCGGGTGGCGCGGTCGTGCGGGCCGGCGGCCAGCTCGTCGTCCACGAAGGCGACGACCGCCTCGAGCGTCAGGTGGGTCGTCCCCCAGTCCGGGGGGACGACCTGGAAACGCCGTCGCTCGGTCACGGGACCAACTCTGCCACCGGACCGCGGTCGGATGCCACCGCCTGCTCCTCCGCCGCGGCCGCGCGGTGCCGCTCCAGCGACGCCCGCAGCGCGGTCCGACCCCGGTGGATGCGGCTGCGGACGGTGCCGAGCTTCACCCCGAGGGTGGCGCCGATCTCCTCGTAGGACAGGCCCTCGACGTCGCACAGGACGACGGCGACCCGGAAGTCCGGGGGCAGCTCGTCCAGCGCGGCCTGCAGGTGCGGGTCGAGGTGGTTGATCGCGAACACGGTCTCGGGCTCGGGGCCACCGCCCGGGAGCCGGTCGGTGTCCTCGGGCAGTCCCTCCATCCGCAGCCGGGCGCGGCGGCGGACCATGTCGAGGAACAGGTTCGTGGTGATGCGGTGCAGCCAGCCCTCGAAGGTGCCCGGCTTGTAGGACGCCAGGGACCGGAACACCCGGATGAAGGTCTCCTGGGTGAGGTCCTCCGCGTCGTGCTGGTTGCCGGACAGGCGGTAGGCGAGTCGGTAGACGCGGTCGGCGTGCTCCCGGACGACCTCGTCCCAGGTGGGCGGGGTCCAGTCGGCACCCTCACCGGGGCGGGTACCGGCGGCGGCGTCCCGGAACGGGGCGTCGTCGGTTGCGCGAGGGGCGGACATCGGGGCGGGGCACCTCCGTGGAGTCGCGACCGTGTCGTGGTGTCGATCGGCCGCGAGGCTTCGTTCGTTGCACCACAGACTGCCCGCCACCCATGAGGAGGATGTGAAACCCGTCTGAGAGAAGTCTGTGAAACCGACGACGGATCATGCGGCGATAATCTTGCGCCATGAGCACACCCGCGGGGGCGGCCGCGTACGCCGAGGGCTACCTCGCCGAGGACGATGCGTGCGGCGAGGCCCGCGCACTGGGCACGGCGGCGGGCGCGCACCCCATCTCCGCGGCGGGCGGGGCGGCGCTGTCGGTGCTGGCCGCGACGGTCTCCGCTCGGGCCGTCGTCGAGATCGGGACCGGAGCCGGGGTGAGCGGGCTGTACCTCCTGCGCGGCATGGCCGGCGACGGGACGCTGACCACCATCGACGTCGACCCGGAGCTGCAGCGTTCGGCCCGGCGCACCTTCCTCGCCGCCGGGTACGGGCCCGGGCGCGCGCGGCTGATCAACGGGATGGCACTGGAGGTGCTGCCGCGACTGACCGACGGCGGCTACGACCTCGTCGTCGCCGACGCCGTCCCCGCCGAGTACCCCGGCTACTTGGCCGAGGCGATCCGGCTGCTGCGCCCCGGCGGGGTGCTGGTGCTGGAGGGTGTGCTCGACGGTGGCCGGGTCGCCGAGCCCGGTGCCGCGCACGGTCCGGGTACCGCCGCGCTGCGCGAGACCGCCGCGCTGGTCCGCGACGACGAGCGCCTGCTGTCGGCGCTGCTGCCGGTCGCGGACGGGATGCTCTGCGCCGTCCGCAGGTGAGCGGAGCGAACGCGGCATCGACACCGCAGGTGAGCGGAGCGAACGCGGCATCGACACCGCAGGTGAGCGGAGCGAACGCGGCATCGACACCGCAGGTGAGCGGAGCGAACGCGGCATCGACACCGCAGAGGAGCGCGGAACCGCAGCTCGGCGCTACTGCGCCGTGACGCCCTTGCCGAGGACGACGACGCCGCCGTTGGAGACGGTGTAGCGGCTGCGGTCGAGGTTCAGGTCGACGCCGATCAGCGCGCCGTCGGGGACGACGACGTTCTTGTCGAGGATCGCACGGCGCACGACCGCGCCCCGGCCGATCCGGGCGCCCGGCAGCACGACCGAGTCCGAGACCTCCGCGCCGCCGGACACCGACACGTTCGGGCTGATGACCGACCGGCGCACGATCGCCCCGGAGATGATCGTGCCCGCGCCGACGATCGAGTCCTGGGCGATCCCGCCCTCGACGAACTTCGCCGGCGGCAGCGCGGGCATCGCGGTGCGGATGGGCCAGCGCTGGTTGTAGAGGTTGAAGATCGGGTGCACCGAGACGAGGTCGGTGTGCGCGTCGTAGTACGCGTCGATGGTCCCGACGTCGCGCCAGTAGCCGGCGTCGCGCTCGGTGGCGCCGGGGACGACGTTGTCGGCGAAGTCGTAGACGTGCGCGTCACCCTTGGCGACGAGCGCCGGGATGATGTCCCCGCCCATGTCGTGGTCGGAGTCGGCGTTCGCCGCGTCGGCCTTCAGCGCGTCGAGCAGTGCCTCGGTGGTGAACACGTAGTTGCCCATCGAAGCGAAGGTCACCTCGGGGTCGTCCGGCACGTGCGGCGGGTCGGACGGCTTCTCGAGGAACTCGGTGATGCGGCCGGTCTCGTCGGAGGCGATGCAGCCGAACGCCTTGGCCTCGGCCCGCGGCACCCGGATCCCCGCGACGGTGACGCCCGCGCCGGACTCGGCGTGCTGGGCGATCATCTGCGCCGGGTCCATCCGGTAGACGTGGTCGGCGCCGAACACGGCGATGTACTCGGGCTGGTCGTCGTAGACCAGGTTGAGGCTCTGGAAGATCGCGTCCGCCGAGCCGGTGTACCAGCGCCTGCCGAGCCGCTGCTGGGCCGGGACGGTGGTGATGTACTGGTCGAGCACCGACGACAGCCGCCACGTCGTCGAGATGTGCCGGTCCAGCGAGTGCGACTTGTACTGGGTCAGCACGCACAGCCGGTCCATCCCGCAGTTCACGAGGTTGGACAGCACGAAGTCGATGAGCCGGTAGTTGCCACCGAACGGGACGGCGGGCTTGGCACGGTCCGCGGTGAGCGGCCAGAGCCGCTTCCCCTCGCCACCGGCCAGCACGATGCCGAGAACCCTTCCGGGAAGACGTCCGGACGCGGTCGGTCGCATGGCGTGAACACTAGTGGGCGCCCGGTGGCGGGGCCATACGTCCGGCCCCGCCGGGCAGGGTCGGACCGGATCGGACGCAGCGATCGCCCGGCGGACTCCTCGCGCCGCGTCCGCCCGCCCCGGTAGCGTCCCGGCCCGTGCGCGTCGGCCTTCTCACCCGTGAATACCCGCCCGCCGTCTACGGCGGCGCCGGAGTCCACGTGGGACATCTCGTCCCCGCCCTGCGGGAGCTCGTCGACGTCGACGTGCACTGCTTCGCCGAACCGGGCAGCAACGCCCCGGCCGACGCGCGCGCACACTCCGCGCCGCCGCTGCCGGACGGGGCGAACGCGGCGCTGACCACGCTCGGGGTGGACCTGTCGATGGCCGCCGAGCTGGAGCGCTGCGACGTGCTGCACTCCCACACCTGGTACGCCAACATGGCGGGCCACATCGGCGGTCTGCTGCACGGGCGCCCGCACGTGGTCACGGCCCACTCGCTGGAGCCGCTGCGGCCGTGGAAGGCCGAGCAGCTCGGCGGCGGGTACCGGCTGTCGTCGTGGGTGGAGCGGACCGCCTACGAGGCGGCGGACGCCGTCATCGCGGTCTCCCACGGCATGCGCCGCGACGTGCTGAACGCCTACCCCGCGATCGACCCGGACCTGGTGCACGTGGTGCACAACGGCATCGACACGCAGTTCTACGCGCCCGACCCGGCCCGCGACGCGCTGCTCGCCCACGGCGTCGACCCGGACCGGCCGCTCGTGGTGTTCGTCGGCCGGATCACCCGACAGAAGGGCCTCGGGCACCTGGTCGCGGCGGGACACCGGTTCGACCCGTCGGCGCAGGTCGTGCTCTGCGCGGGCGCCCCGGACACGAAGGAGATCGCGGCCGAGACCGAGCGGGCGGTGGCGGAGCTGTCCGCCTCGCGCGACGGCGTCGTGTGGATCCAGCGGATGCTCGCCACCGCCGAGGTCCGCCAGCTGCTGTCGGCGGCGACGGTGTTCGTGTGCCCCTCGGTCTACGAGCCGCTGGGCATCGTGAACCTGGAGGCGATGGCCTGCGGTACGGCCGTGGTCGCCTCCGACGTCGGCGGGATCCCGGAGGTCGTCGACGACGGCGCGACCGGCCTCCTCGCGCACTACGACCCGGCCGACACCGCCGCGTTCGAAGCGGCACTGGCCGAGGCGGTCAACGCGCTGGTCGCGGACCCGCGGCGGGCCGCGACGATGGGTGAGCGGGGCCGGGAGCGCGCGGTCGCCGAGTTCGCCTGGGCCGAGATGGCCCGGCGGACGCTGGAGGTCTACGAGTCGGTGGCCTGAGGCCCGTCACCAGGCCCCGGGTACGACGACGGCGGGACCGGTTCCCCGGCCCCGCCGCGTCGTGTCCGTTCCGTCGGCCGTCAGCCGACGGTCGACTTCAGCGCCTCACTGAGGTCGGTGGCCTCGTCCGGGGTCATCTCGACGACGAGACGCCCGCCGCCCTCGAGCGGGACGCGCATCACGATGCCCCGGCCCTCCTTGGTGACTTCCATGGGCCCGTCGCCGGTGCGGGGCTTCATCGCGGCCATTCGTCCGTCCTCCGTCAACATCCACAACTGTCGTTCCCCGGTGCGCGCTCGGGGCACGCGCCGACCGTGGGACCACATTGTCCCCCATCACCGGCGCCGAGGTGCAACCGAGGCGATCACGGCTCGGCAGCGATACCCGCGGCGTTCACGCAGCGCAACGGCCCGGCGACGCTACGGCGACCCCGGTCCGGTCCGCCGCGGGCCCTCCGGGGCGGCCCCGGCACGCCAGCAGTACGCGACGTGGTCGTCGACCAGACCGGTCGCCTGCATGAGTGCGTAGCAGGTGGTGGGACCGACGAACCGGAAGCCGCGCTTCTTGAGCGCCGTCGACAACGCCGTCGACGCGGGCGTGGAGCCGGGGACGTCGGACAGCCGTGCCGGGCGCGGGTGGTCGGCCGGGTCGGGTGCGTAGGAGGCGAGGAACGCGCCGAGGTCGTCACCGGCGTCGAGGAGGTCGAGCACGGCGCGGGCGTTGGAGATCGTGGCCTCGATCTTCATCCGGTTGCGCACGATCCGGGCGTCGCCGAGGAGGCGGGTCACGTCGTCGTCGCCGAAGCGGGCGACCGTGTCCGGGTCGAAGTCGGCGAAGACCTCGCGGAACGCCGGGCGCTTGCGCAGCACGACGATCCAGGACAGCCCGGACTGGAACGCCTCCAGGCTCATGCGCTCGAACCAGGCCGCGGTGCCGTGGACGGGGCGGCCCCACTCGTCGTCGTGGTAGGCGACGTAGTCCGGTGCCGAGAGCGCCCAGTCGCAGCGGGGGCGGTCGTCGTGAGCCGCGGGGTCGGGCGATGTCACCGGCCGGCCCGGTAGCGGTCCTCGGTCCGCTCGGCCATCCCGCGCAGCGAGTGCGCGACCCCGGCACGGAACGCGGGGCGCACCAGCGGCCAGCCGAACCGGCCGAGCGCACCGAGCGGCAGGTCGAGCAGCTCGGTCCACAGGAACCGCGACCGCGCCGGGCCCAGCTCCACGACGACGAACACGCCGTCGCCGCGGATCACGGTGCCGGTGTGGGTGACGACGATCCGCCGCTCCCCCGTCGCACCGGCGGGCGGTTCGGTCCACTCGGTGACCCGCATCGTGTCGGCGACGCCGAGCGGCCCGACCCCGGTGACCGCGCGCAGCTCGGTGCCGACCGAGCGGCCGTCGCCCGCGGTGATCTCGACGGTCGTGCCGAGCATCCAGTCCGACTGGCCCTCGAGGTCGGAGACGACCTCCCACAGGACGTCGGCGGGCACGTTGACGTCGACCGGGACCGTCAGCTCCACCCGGCCGTCGCCGGCCGGGCGCACGCCCGGGGTGCGGTCGCCGACCCCGCCGTCGCGGCCGTCCCCGCTCCTGCCTGCGGTACCGCCGTCACCACTGCCGTCGTTGCTCGTCACCCGGGTCCTCCTCGGCGCGCATCCGCGCGATCGTCGCCTCCAACCGGGCCACCCGGTCGGCCAGCTCGTGCCGGTCGGTCCGGACCCGGTCCAGCTCGCCGGCCAACCGGTCGAGTGCCCAGTCCACCTCAGCCATCCGGTATCCGCGCAGCACCTGCTGGAAACGCAGGTCGCGGACGTCGGTTCCGGAGACCTCGCGGGCGGGCAGCCGGGTGGGTGTCGCGTCCGGGGCGAGCGGGGCGAGCTCCTCCCCGCGGCCGAAGACCGCGGCCGCCAACACGAACACCAGCGCGGCGACGCCGGCCAGCACGAGCACGTACGCGAGGGCGGTCCCCATGCCGCCATCTCATCACGCCGGTCCGACGACGGGTCTCACCCCACGCGGGCGGCGGGTGCGACCACCGGCTCGGCGGACCCTCCGTCGCGCACCCGGCCCGGTGGGGGCCGGTCCACCTGGCGCAACGGACGGGTCTCGGTGCGCCATTCCGTCTCCGCGCCGTGGCCGGTGTGCACGTGGCCGGGGAGGACGTCGTCGGGGAGGAACGCGGTGAGTCCGGCGCCGGAGTCCTCGACCCCGCAGCGGGCCAGGGCCGTGGCGAGGACCTCGCGGGAGGTGCGGCCGAGCTCGTGCAGCGGGCGGTTGCGGTGCCGGCGCACGCCGAGGTCGGCCTGCGCGATGGCCGCGGTCCCGCCGACGACGGTGTCGGCGTCGGTGTCGAGCAGCAGGCCGATGTCGACGCCGTAGCCGGTCGCGAACGGGAGCCGGTCGAGCAGCTCGCGGGTGGCGGCGTACTCACCCCCGATGGGCTGGCGGACGTGCCGCAGCCCGGGGCGGAGCGCGGCGAGCAGGGGGCGGGCGAGCAGCTCGGTGACGCGGCCGCCCTCGTGCCCGCTCGCGTCGTCGGGGCCGCAGGCACCACCGGGGCCGCCGGGGCCGGTGAGCGGACGCCGGTGGTAGCCCTTGACCAGCGCGGTCCCGGGCCGGGTGAGCAGCGGCGCGAGGAGCCGTTCGACGAGCTCGGGGTGCGGGTCGACGAGGTCGGCGTCGATGAAGCAGACCAGGTCGGCCGGGCGCGGCCCGTTCCCCAGGGCGACGACGGCGCGCCACATCGCCTCGCCCTTGCCCGGCAGCACGTGGACGCCGGGCACCGCCCGCTCGCGGCCGAGCACCCGTGCCCCGGCCGCCGCGGCGTACTCCGCGGTGCGGTCGGTGCTCCCGGAGTCGAGGACGACGAGGTCGTCGACCAGCGGGACCGGGCCCTCGCACAGCCGGGTCAGCCCGGCGACGAGCGCACCGACCGTCGCCTCCTCGTCCAGGGCGGGCAGGACGACGGCGATGCGACGGCCGTCCTTGCGGGCGGCGAGCCGGGCGGAGAGGGTCACGGGCTCAGGTGAGCGGACGGGCGCACTCGTCGAGCGCCGCGCCGGCCAGCCCGGCGGGGTCGGCCGGAGCGGAGTCGCCGCCGCGGACCTGCCGCAGCCGCTCGATCGGGGCCCGTGAGGCGAACCCGCGGTCGGCGAGGCCGGCGACCCAGTCGACGAGGCCGTCCCAGTGGCCGTCGGGGTCGAGCAGCACGACCGGCTTGCCGTGGAGGCCGAGCGACCCGGCCGTCCAGACCTCGAAGAGCTCTTCACAGGTCCCGATGCCGCCGGGCAGCGCGAGGAACGCGTCGGCACGATCCTCCATCTGCTGCTTGCGCTCGCGCATGCTCTCGACGACGAGCAGCTCGTCGCTGTCGTGGTCGGCCCACTCGCGCTCGACCATGGACCGCGGGATGACCCCGACGGTGCGGCCGCCTGCCTCCCGGGCGCCGGCCGCGACCGCACCCATCATCGATTTGCGGCCCCCGCCGGACACGAGCGTCCAGCCGCGGGCGGCGACGGCACGGCCGACCTCCCGGGCGAGGTCGAGGTAGTGCGGGGCGACGCCGTCGGAGCTGGCGCAGTAGACGCAGACGGCGAACCCGGGCTCCGGACCGGCCATCAGTGCGTCTCCTCCCAGGCGTGGTAGGCCTCGTTGACCACGTCGACGGCGTCGTCGATGTCGTCGGTGACGTGCAGCAGGTCGAGGTCCTTCTCTCCGATCTTGCCGTCGGCGAGGACGGTCTTGGCGATCCAGTCGTAGAGGCCGCCCCAGTAGTCGCTGCCGAGCAGGACGACCGGGAACTTCGTGACCTTCTTGGTCTGCACGAGGACGAGGGCCTCGAACAGCTCGTCGAGCGTGCCGAACCCGCCGGGCAGGCAGACGAACGCCTGCGAGTACTTCACGAACATCGTCTTGCGGGCGAAGAAGTAGCGGAAGTTGATCCCGAGGTCGACCCACGGGTTCAGGCCCTGCTCGAACGGCAGCTCGATGCCGAGCCCGACCGAGAGCCCGCCCGCCTCGGAGGCACCGCGGTTCGCGGCCTCCATCGCGCCCGGGCCGCCCCCGGTGATGACGGCGAACCCGGCTCCGGCGAGCCGCGCCCCGAGCTCGCGGCCCAGCTCGTACTCCGGGGAGCCGGCCTGCGTGCGGGCCGAGCCGAACACGGTCGCCGCGCGCGGGAGTTCGGCGAGCATCCCGAACCCCTCGACGAATTCGGCCTGGATCCGCAGCACCCGCCACGGGTCGGTGTGCACCCAGTCGGCCGGGCCCCGGGAGTCGAGCAGCCGCTGGTCGGTGGTGGTCGGCTCGATGCTGCGTTCGCCGCGCAGCACCACCGGGCCACGCTGCTTCTCGGGCTGCTTCTCGTGCAGCGTCCGGGGATCGGCGTTCTCGTCGGCCATGACGATCACGGTATTCGGGCGGCGACGACCCGTTCCCGCCGGTGGGGTCGTCGCCGCGGGCCCGGCCGGCTCCGGTCAGGCGGGGTGGCCCGCGAGGTAGCGGCGCAGCACCGCGGTGCAGGCGGTGATCGCGTCCTCGGCGACGTGCTCCTCGCGGGTGTGGGCGAGGTTCGGGTCGCCGGGCCCGTAGTTGACCGCCGGGATGCCCAGCGCGGCGAAACGGGAGACGTCGGTCCAGCCGTACTTCGCCCGCGGTACCGCCCCGGTCGCGGCGACGAACTCCGCGGCAGCCGGCGCGGACAGGCCCGGCAGCGCCCCCGGCGAGAGGTCGGTGACGACGAGGGGGAACCCGTCGAACACCTCTCGGACGTGCTCGACGGCCTGCTCGGCGGACCGGTCCGGGGCGAACCGGAAGTTCACGGTGACGACGCACTCGTCGGGGACGACGTTGCCCGCGACCCCGCCGCCGATCCGCACGGCCTGCAGACCCTCGCGGTACTCGCAGCCGTCGATGTCCACCCACCGCGGCCGGTACGCCGCCAGCCGCGAGAGGATCTCCCCGGCCCGGTGGATCGCGTTGTCCCCCAGCCACGACCGCGCCGAGTGCGAGCGTCGTCCCGAGGCCCGCAGTTCGACGCGGAGGGTGCCCTGGCAGCCGGCCTCGAGGGTGCCGTCGGTGGGCTCGCCGAGGATCGCGAGGTCGGCGTCGAGCCAGTCCCGGTGCTCGCGCTCGATGCGGCCGAGCCCGTTGCGCTCCGCCTCGATCTCTTCGCAGTCGTAGAAGACCAGGGTGAGGTCGTGCCTCGGCTCGGCCAGCGTGGCCGCGAGGTGCGCGAAGACGGCATCGCCGGACTTCATGTCCGAGGTGCCGCAGCCGTGCACGATCCCGTCGGCGCGGCGCGACGGCACGTTGTCCGCGATCGGCACGGTGTCGATGTGCCCGGCCAGCAGCACGCGGTGCGGACGCCCCAGATCGGTGCGCGCGAGCACCGCGTCACCGGACCGCAGCACCTCCAGGTGCGGTGCCTGGGTCCGCAGCGCGGCCTCGAGCGCGTCGGCGAGTCGCCGCTCGTCACCGGACACACTGGCGATGTCGACCATTGCGGCCGTCAGGGTCACCGGGTCGGACGTGAGGTCCAGCGCGGGCAGCGTCGTCGTCACCGGCCCGACGCTACCGACCCGTCCGGGCGCCCCTCCCCCGCGACCCGGCCGTGCCCGGGTACTCCGGACCGACCGCCGCGGCGCCGGATCGACGCCCCGGCCCCGTGCCGCGTCGCCGGGGGGTGGGCTCCTTGGTCGTGGCTTTGCTCTGCTCACCGATACGCAGCACGGGCCCACGGGCGCCTCTCGCGCCCCTCCCGTCGGACCCGGATCGGGGCAGGGTCGGGGCGTGAACGGTCTCCGTCCGCCTCCTGGGGGCCGTCCCCGGCCTGCCCGCTGCGTATCGGTGAGCAGAGCAAAGCGACGCACGGACGGCCACCTCCGGACGACCGATCGGGCCGCGGCCCGCCGCGTCGATCATCGCTGGCACCGGCGACGGCCCGGCTGTCCACAAGTGCGCGAGTTGTCCACAGGTTCGCAGGTCGCCGGCGCATTCCCGGCTCGCGGACGCAGGGTCGGTGCATGGACATCATCGAGGGCGACCGGCTGCCCGCGGAGCCGCCGCCGGCGCCGGTCGACATCGTCGTCCCGGATCTGTCCGGTCTGGTCCGGCGGGTGCGGCGCAGCGCGGACCTGTCGCAGCGGGAGCTCGCGGAGCGGACGGGGCTGGCGCCGTCGACGATCGCCCGGATCGAGAGCCGGTCGCTCGCGCCGGCGCTGGACACGCTGGCCGCGATCCTGTCGGTCGCGGGGCTGCGGCTGGTCGTCGTCGACGCGGAGAACCGGCGGGTGCCACCGATGGAGGACCCGCCGGGTGACCTGCGGGACGGGGCGGGGCGCAGGTTCCCGTCGCATCTGGACGTGATCCTCGACCCGCTGCCCGGTGAGTGGTGGGGCGACCGGTACGGCTGCGCCCGACCGCCGGAGACGTTCCACCGGGATCGGCCGCTGCGCGATGCGATGCGGCGGCGCAGCGTGTGGGAGGTGCGGGTCGCGCAGTTCCGCACCGTGCCGCCACCGCCGACCATCGAGCACTGGATGATGATGCAGGCCCGTTGCCGGGCGTGCGGGCGGCTGCCCGACCCGCCACCGCCGCCGTTCGCGCCGACCGCGGTGCTCCGCTATCTGCAGGCCGCGGCCCTGCTGCTCTCGGTACGGGCAGCCGATCATGAGGACGTGTCCCGGCGCACCCACCGCGGCGTGCCGTGGGCGACGGCGGGACGGTAGGTTCGGGGCCTGTGAGCACCGAGTACCGCCGCGAAGGCGCTTCCGGAACCGGCCTGGCCACGGTCACGACCGACGGCACCGTCCTCGACGTCTGGTACCCGGCGCCGGTGCTGGCCGGGGGCTCGTCCGACGACGCCGTCGACCTGGCGCACCTCGTCGGGACCGACGAGCTGCGTGGAGTCCGCACCGAGGTCGTGCGCACCGAGATCGCCTCGCTGGCCGACGCGCCCGCCGATGCCGCCGACGTCTACCTGCGGCTGCACCTGCTCAGCCACCGCCTCGTCCAGCCGCACCAGGTGAACCTCGAGGGCCAGTTCGGGCTGCTCACCAACGTCGTCTGGACCAACCACGGCCCGTGCCCGGTGCCCGGGTTCGAGCTCACCCGGGCGACGCTGCGCGGCCGCGGCCCGGTGATCGTCACCCATGTCGACAAGTTCCCGCGGATGGTCGACTACGTGATCCCTGCCGGCGTCCGCATCGGTGACGCCGACCGCGTCCGGCTCGGCGCGCACCTCGCCGAGGGCACGACCGTCATGCACGAGGGCTTCGTCAACTTCAACGCCGGCACTCTCGGCGCGTCGATGGTCGAGGGCCGGATCTCCGCCGGTGTCGTCGTCGGGGACGGCTCGGACGTCGGCGGCGGTGCCTCGATCATGGGGACGCTGTCCGGTGGCGGCAAGGAGGTCATCTCGATCGGCCGCCGCTGTCTGCTCGGCGCGAACGCGGGCCTGGGCATCTCCCTCGGCGACGACTGCGTGGTCGAGGCCGGTCTCTACCTCACGGCGGGCACCAAGGTCACGCTGCCCGACGGCAGCACCACCGCGGCGCGCGAGCTGTCCGGTCAGAACGGGCTGCTGCTGCGCCGCAACTCGGTGTCCGGCGCGGTCGAGGCGCTGGCCCGTACCGGCGACGGCATCGCCCTCAACGCAGCGCTGCACGCCAACTGACGGCCCGGCAGCGGTTCGCGGCGGAACGACCCACAGAAGCAGGACGGCAGGGACATGGTGGGTATGGACGGGGCTGCGCAGCCTCCGGGGAACCTCTACGGCGCCGCGGACCTCGGTGAGCCGCTGACCGCGGGACCGCAGGACCCGGCGGTGGCGCACGTCCGCGCGCTGCTGGACAAGCGGCTGCGCGCGATGCTGCGGCACGAGCCCGGTGTGCGCGACGGGTCCGAGATCGAGGACCTGCACCAGATGCGGGTCTCCGTGCGGCGGATGCGGGCGGCGCTCAAGGCTGCCCGCCCCCTGCTCGACCACACCTGGGCGGACCTGCTGCGCGCCGAGCTCGGCCGGCTCGGCCGGGCGCTCGGCCCGGTGCGCGACCTCGACGTGATGATCGCCCGCCTCCGCGGTGAGGTGGCCACGCTGCCGTCGGCCGAACTGGCCGCCGGTGAGCGACTGATCGCGGTGCTGGAGGCCGAGCGGGTCGGTGCGCGGGCCGAGATGCTCGACGAGCTCGACTCCGACCGGCACGCGGCACTGCGTCGCTCGCTGGTCGAGGCCGTCTCCGCTCCGCTGCCGGAGCCGCCGGACGAGGTCGCCCGCCCCGAACTGATCGAGCTGGTCCGGGCCGAGACCCGCAAGCTCGTCAAGGCGGTGCGCCGGGCCGGGCCGAACCCGCCGGACATGACCCTGCACGACCTGCGGATCCGCACCAAGCGGCTGCGCTACACCGGTGAACTCGTCGAACCGGCGATGCGCGACGCGGACGGGTCCCGCACCGACGACGCCCGTCAGGTCCGCCGGATGTTGAAGGCCGCCGCCGGACTGCAGGAGGTCCTGGGGGACCACCAGGACGCCTGCGTCGCCGAGCACCGCATCCGCGCCCTGCTCGACGAGCTGGGCCCCGGCCCCGACGCCCACGAGGTCTTCGTCGGCGGCCGGTTGGTCGAGCGGGAGCGGGCCCGTGCCGAGGCGCTGCGCGAGCAGTGGTGGGCCGCGTGGGAACGTCTGGCCGAGCAGGCCGAGGCGCTCTGAGACGGCGCCCGCTCAGCGCGGACGGTCCCCGATCCTGACCACCGCGCCGCCCTGCAGCGCGGCGCCGATCAGAAGCAACGCGATCGCGGCCGGGAACCCGGCGGAGTCGATGACCAGGCCCATCACCAGCGGTCCCACCCCGGCGGAGAGGTAGCCGATACCGAGGCCGAAGCCGCTGACGGCGGCGCTGCGGGCAGGGGTCGGCGTCCGCCAGGCGATCACGGTCAGTCCCAGCGGGAACCCGGCGCCGACCCCGATCCCGATCAGGATCGCCCACAGCCACGGCAGTGGCGTCCCTTGCGCGGGGGCGAGCAGCACCCCCAGCGTCCCGGCGGCCGAGCTGAGTACGGACAGCGCCGCCCAGAACCGCCACCGGCGTCGTCGCTCGGCCGCGGCCGGGAACAGCAGCGCGGACGGGATCTGAGCAATGCTCCACACGGCGAGGAGGAGCCCGGCCCCCTGGGGTGACCAGCCCTGCGACTCGTAGAACGGCGACAGCCAGGTCAGCCAGCCGTAGAAGATCGTCGACGTCCCGGCCAGGTAGCAGGCGACACGGCGGGCGAACGGGTCGTGCCGGACCCGGACCTCCTCGGCGAGCGAGGGGCCGTCGCCGGTCGCCTCCGGGGCGCCCACGGGCTCCCGCCGGGCGAGACCGATCCGGCTCGCGACCGGGATCCACACCGCGACGGCGAGCACCGCGGGCACCGCCCACACCGCGAGCGACCACGACCAGCCGCCGAGCGCGACGGCCAGCGGCACGGCGACCGCGGACGCGACCGTCGCACCGATCATCATCGAGACGACGTAGGCACCGGTCACCGCACCCGCACGCTCGGCCAGATGCTCCTTGACGACCCCGGTGAGCAGCACCCCGGACACCCCGATGCCGAGCCCGACCAGCACCGAGCCACCGACCAGCGCGGGCAGCGCCATCACCGACCGCAGCAGACTGCCCACCGCGATCGTCGCCACGGCGACGCCGAGCAGCCGCTCACGGCCGACCCGGACGGCGACGGCGGCGGCGCCGAACGAGCCCACCGACATCATCAACACCGCGCCGGCCTGCACCAGACCGGCCGCGCCCGCCCCGATCCCGAGGTCGGCCCGCGCGGTCTCCAGCAGCGGCGGGTACCCGGCGAGCCCGGCCCGCAGGTTGACCGCGAGCGCCAGCACCCCGAGCAGGACCAGGGCGGGCCGGACGACCGGCCGGGACCGGGCCACGGGGGCGCCAGGCCCGGCGCCCCCGGGTAGGTTCCGACCACCGGGACGCGGTGCCTGCATTCGACGGCTCCTTCGCCTGCCGGCTCGCTGCACCGGCCTCGTCGCTACCGGGGCGATCCTCTCCCGGGATCCTTGCCTATCGCAACGACGGCGACGGTCAGGCCGCGCCGAGCCGCTCGACCGCGGCGTCGATCCGCTCGTCCGGCGCGGTCAGCCCGACCCGGACGTGCTGGGCACCGGCGGGCCCGTAGAACTCACCGGGTGCGACGAGGATCCCCAGGCCGGCGAGCCGGTCCACGGTCTCGCGGCACGGCTCGCCCGCGCTCGCCCACAGGTAGAGACCGGCCTGCGAGTGCTCGACCGTCAGCCCGGCCTTCTCCAGCCCGGCCCGCAGGCGGGTACGACGGGCGTCGTAGCGGGCGGCCTGCTCGACGACGTGCGCGTCGTCGGAGACGGCCGCCTCCAGCGCGGCCTGCACCGGACGCGGCACGATCATGCCCGCGTGCTTGCGGACCTCCAGCAGCCCCGACACCAGCGCCGGGTCCCCCGCGACGAACCCGGCGCGGTACCCGGCGAGGTTCGACACCTTCGACAGCGAGTGGACGGCCAGCAGCCCGGTGGTGTCGCCGTCGCAGACGTCGGGGTGCAGCACCGACCGCGGGGCGGGGTCGGAGTCGCCGGGCAGTCCGAGGTAGCACTCGTCGGAGGCGACGACCGCGCCCCGCTCCCGTGCCCAGGTCACGACCTTGCGCAGGTGCTCGACCGGCAGGACCCGGCCGGTGGGGTTCGACGGCGAGTTGAGCCACACCAGCCGGACCCGGGCCGGCCCCGCGGCGGTGAGGCCGTCGGAACGGACGTGCCCGGCCCCCGCCAGCCGCGCCCCGACCTCGTAGGTCGGGTACGCGAGCTCCGGGATGACGACGGTGTCGCCCGCGCCGAGGCCCAGCAGCGTCGGCAGCCACGCGACCAGCTCCTTCGAGCCGATCGTGGGCACCACCGCGGCCGGGTCGACCCCGGACACCCCGAAGCGCCGCTGCAGGGAGGCGACGACCGCCTCGCGCAGCGACGCCGGGCCGTGCGTCGTCGGGTAACCGGGCTCGGCGGCGGCCGGCCCGGCCACCGCGTCGCGCAGCACCCCGGGAACCGGGTCCACCGGGGTGCCGACCGACAGGTCGACGATGCCGTCCGGGTGCGCCGCCGCGCGCTCACGCGCACCGGTCAGCGAGTCCCAGGGGAAGTCGGGGAGGTCGAGCCTGCTCACTCGTCGTGTTCCTGCGGGGGCAGGCTCTTCGCCGGCTCCACGTCACGGTCGACCTTGCCGAGCTTCGAGGCGCCGCCGGGCGAGCCCAGCTCGTCGAAGAAGTCCACATTGGCCTTGGTGTAGGCGGCCCACTGGTCGGGGACGTCGTCCTCGTAGTAGATGGCCTCGACGGGGCAGACCGGCTCGCAGGCCCCGCAGTCGACGCACTCGTCGGGGTGGATGTAGAGCATCCGTCCACCCTCGTAGATGCAGTCCACCGGGCATTCCTCGATACACGCCTTGTCGAGCAGGTCGACGCAGGGTTCGGCGATCACGTAGGTCACTTCGGTGGTCCTCCACTCGGAGCAGCGGGCACCCGGAGATCATGTGGTGGAAGGGTGCCCGGTCAAACTGGGACGCCCGCAGGTTAACCCGCGCCCCCGGGCGGGGCAGGAGTGAGGTGGTCGGGTTCATGCTGGACGAGCTGGCCGGGCGGAGGGTGGCGCTGCGCCACCGCATCGCGCCCGAGGGCGCACCGGGGCCCCGGCTGACCGACGCGGTCGGCGAGCTGACGCCCGACGGGCCGGACGCGGTCGTCGTGCACACCCGGTCGGGACCGGTGCGGATCGCCCGCGACGCCGTCGTCGCCGTCCGCGAGGTGCCGCCCGCCCCGGCCCGGCGCGCGTCCCGGGCGGCGGTGGACCGGCTGGAACGCGTACGGGCGGCGGCCTGGCCGG